>JAISMD010000049.1 GCA_031276935.1 Puniceicoccales bacterium | reverse complement strand
CTTCCAAAGCCCCCGCAAAGCTTCCAGATTATTTTTTTCGCAACCAAATGCGGAAAAATACCAATTCCGTCCCTGGATATAATTTTCCATTTCAAAAAAAAGTTCCGCAATCTGATTGTGTACCTTCGCATCATCGATACAGTGGGCAACGAGGATCGCAAGTGCCTTCTTTTTCTCCCCGTCTAAGAGGAGCGCCTGTGCGTATTTGACTTGAATTTCGCTGTCCTCGGGAAGGATCTGCAGGTACCACTTGTAGCAGGGAATCGCCTGGCTATAGTCCCCCAATTTTTCGTAAATCTCGGCCGCCTTCAGATAGCAGTAATATTTCAATTCCGATAAACTTGCCGCCTGCTCGAAATAGAGCGCAGCCAATTCCATATCCTGGTCCAATAGGCACGCCGAAGCCAATAGTTCCGAAATTTCACCGTTCTTATTTCCCGTCCTTTGGATGAAGCCCTCCAAACATTTAATGGCTTCTCCGGGACGATTGGTATCCATATATCCCCTTGCCTCTCGCATACATTTTTCCGGATCATCGTTCAGAGGTGGGCTATCCGTACGTTGCCAGCAACCGGTTAGCGATCCCAGTAGAAGCATAACTCCAAGTCTAAAAGACATTTTATGTTTCCAAGATAGTAAGTCGCTGATACAATGCAATACCGGATCCTAGAAAATACAAAAGTTACCGTTTGCAAATAAAATGTATCAATAAAAAATCTTGTACAGGGCAGGTCCCGTGATACTCTACGGGCATGGGAGATCACTACCAAGTCATGGCTCGCCGTTGGCGTCCGCGTCGTTTTCGGGAGCTCGTCGGCCAAGATCCTATCGTCAGGACATTGGAGAATGCAATCCGCCTAAACCGAGTCGCCCATGCATTCCTATTCATTGGACCTCGTGGGACGGGAAAAACTTCCATGGCACGCCTACTCGCCATGGCTCTCAACGCTCCGAAACAGTGTACCATTGATGCCGATCCCGATGGGGAACCCTGTTGTTCAATTTTTGAGGGCCATTGCATGGATGTCATTGAAATCGATGGGGCTTCGAACAACTCCGTTGAGCAGATCCGCAATTTACGGGAAGAATGCCAGTACACACCGACCTCCTGCCGTTTTAAGATCTACATCATCGACGAAATACACATGCTATCCCAATCCGCCTTCAACGCCCTACTCAAAACATTGGAAGAACCGCCTCCCCACGTCAAATTTATTTTCGCAACGACGGAGGCCTATAAAATTCCGCAGACCATTGTTTCCCGTTGCCAACGCTTTGAATTCCGTCCGATCCCGGAAGCGATCATCATTCAAAAACTGAAACAAATTGCTTCGGAGGAAGGCATCCAGGTGGAACCGCTCGCCCTACAAGCCATTGCCCGTCTCGCCGACGGTGGGATGCGGGATGCCCAATCGATTTTCGATCAAATTGCTTCCTTTGGGGGGAACAGGATCGATGAAAGGGATGTCGTCGATGTCTACGGATTAATTTCTGCGGAAGAGCTTGCAACGATTATGGATTGCGTGGAAAGCGGCGATTACGGAAAAATTGTACGCCTAACGGAGAAACTCAAGCACTGCAATTTTAGGGAAATTCTGTCCCACATGGAGAAACAATTACGCCATAAACTCCCCACGTTACGGGAAAACCATGAAATCGCCAAAACTTTAAAATTCCTCGATATCATTGTTTCCGGAGAGGACGCCATTCGCAATGACAATGCTCCGGAAGTTGCTTTTCAACTGGTACTTTTTCGTTCCATCGAGGCGCTGCAACACCATTCCATCGACCGAATCATTTCCCTGCTGCGAACGATGCAAGGGAATGAAATCGCCCATAACGAAAATCCTACCCATGGAATAAGTGGGCCCGGGAAGGACGATTCCTACAACTATTATCCCGAATCCGAGGAAAGACAATTTCCCGATTCATTGGAAGCTTCGATCCCGGAAGAACACAGGAAAAAGAAAACCGAAAAAAAAGTAAAAGCAACGGAAAAAACGCATTCCCATGCGGAATTACAGGACACGGCTTCCTTTGATCAGCTATCCAATGACGCCCGAGAAAAACTAAAAAATCTATTTCAGATCGAAGAATAGTGAAAATAGACTTCCTTCTGGGGCAGAATTCTTTATGTTGGGGCCATGGATGTGAATGAGAAAATCGATCAATTTTGTCAAAAAATCGCGGCCATGGTGGAGGAATTGACGACCCATGACTTCAATCTGACGGCTCAAACCTCCGCAACGAGTACACCCATTTTGACCATGGTTTACAAGTCGGCGTTGGAATTATACAGCAGCGATCCCGCCTGTTTGAAAATCCTGGAACGTCTATTCAAGGCGGCAGAAAATCTCAATTTACAGGATGTATTTACCTCCGTGGACGAGGAAGAAGTGCGTGTTTTAGGCAAATTTGCAGAAACGTTTATGAATTCCGGTAAGCTATCCGAAGCCAGTAAACTGTTCCAATTCCTGACCCTACTCTGTCCGAAAAGTAGACCCAATCCCTACACCTACGCCCGTCTCGCTGAAACGTTTTCCGCACTCAACGTCGATATGGGATCCAAAATGTACGATTTTATTTTGAATGTATTCCCCGACAATCCCCCCATTCTTCTCTCCGCGGCAAAACATTTCTACGAAAATGAACAACCTAAGCGGGCACTTCGCATCCTAACCCACGCCCAGGAAATATGTGAACGGCATAGCGATGAGGGTAGTGAATTTCGGGAATGTCTCCAAATTATCGCCCCACAAATCCTCAGAATCCGAGGCGAAATCGAAGAAAAAAAACAACCCACTACTTAAAGCTATCCTTTATTTTTGCGAACCAAGATTTATCTCCCCCATCGAAGGACATGGCAAATGCTTCGAGTTTCGTTCTTTGATCTGCGGTCAATTTTTTAGGGACTTCGATTTCGATATGGACCAATTGGTCGCCCCGCTTTGCCGTTGAAAAATTTGGCATACCGTAACCGCGCATACGCAAAATGGAATTGGGTTGTGTTCCGGCTGGGATCTGCAGGACGGCTTCCCGATCGATGGTTTTGATATTCACTTCGCCCCCCAGTGCCGCCAGGGTAAAAGGTATGGATAGATGGCAATGGAGATGGTCATTATCCCGTTCGAACTGCTTGTCCGGCTTGATAAAAACAACAACGAATAAATCACCACTCTCTCCGCCCCGGGAACCCGCTTCACCGAAACCACTGAGGCGCAACTTCATCCCATTGGCGATACCGGCAGGGATTTT
>JAISMD010000084.1 GCA_031276935.1 Puniceicoccales bacterium | reverse complement strand
AATTGATTTTTTACCGAAAAAATATTTCAGACTTGCCATTGTCCATTACTTTACTATACTGCTTTTCATGAAGATTGGAATTGTTGGATCTGGTTTTGTGGGAAGTGCGGCGGCATTTCAATTAATTATGAGCGGGACGGCTAAGGAAGTCGTTTTAATCGACAAGGATACGGCCCGGGCAAAGGCGGAAGCGATCGATATTCGTCACGCGACTCCCTGTGCCTACTCGAACCGCATTACGGCAGGGGATTATCCCGATCTACGGGGTAGCGACATTGTTATTTTCACGGCGGGAGCAAACCAAAAACCCGGACAAACACGGCTCGATCTCCTCAGAATTAATGCCCAAATTTTTAAAGAAATTGTTCCGGAAGTCGTAAAATATGCAGCGGAAGCTATCCTTATCGTCGCCTCGAACCCAGCAGATATCATGGCAGAAGTGACTTTACAAATCTCCGGATTCCCCCGTTCCCGAGTTTTTGGTAGCGGTACCCTATTGGACAGTGCCCGTTTCCGTACGGAATTAGCCAATTTCCTGGGGATTTCAACGGAATCAATCAATGCCTACGTCCTCGGTGAACACGGTGATAACGAAGTCCTAGCCTGGTCCAAGGCCAATGTGGGAATCATGGGAATCGAGGATTTCGCCGCCACAAAGGGAAAACAATTTACACCGGATGTCATCGCCTCCATCGATGATAATGTGCGTAACGCAGCATATAAAATTATCGAGGGAAAACGGGCAACGTTCTACGGCATCGCCGGTGCTTTGACGAAAATTTGCCACTCCATCGCCATGGATTCTAATATCATACTACCCATTTCCTCTCACCACGATTCCATAGAAGATTCCCGAGATATTTGTCTCGCCATGCCGACGGTTCTCAATCGCTCCGGGATCGCCCAGGTACTCTATCCCCAGCTCTCCGAAAAGGAACGGGATGCTCTAGGGAAATGCGCACAGGTCATCGCAAATTATACCCGACAACTCGGAACCATGCTCTAATATTCAACGGCACTTAAGGGAAAATAAAGGAGAAATATTGTGGGTTTGGAAATTGCAATTCCTTCGTAAATTTAAATATTTAATTTTTCCCATTCGCTCCCATGTACTCCCGACGTAATAGGCGGTAGAATTTTAAATTTTCGTACTTACCTTCCTTTTTGGCGTACGCTTCCCGTTCGCATTCAAAGATAAATCCACATTTCTCTATGACCCGTTGGGACGCCATATTGATACTGAGATGGTTAACGTCCAAGCGGTTCATGCTTAAATCCCGGAAAAAATAATCCCTGACCCGTTTCGCAGCTTCCGTCATGTAACCCCGCCTTCTGTATTTTTTCGATAACCAAAAGTGCAACTCCCCACGATCGTGTTCGTGCTCCAAAGTCAAACCAATGACCCCAATTAAATGATCTTCCTCCGGTAAAGTAATGGCCCAGTAGAGCGCTACCCCATATTCCATTTCCCGGGAAAGGCCTTTCAGGTATTTTTGTACGCGATCGGGACCAAATGGCCATGGCATGTAAGCCAGCATGTAAACCGTCTCATAGTCTTCGAGTATCGCCGTGAAATCATCAAAATCCCGTTCTTCAATGGCCCGGAGAAGAAGATTTTCCGTACCTAAATCGGGGGCTAAACTGAGACTGTAAAGGCGTGAATCTTTGGCAACGGCTGGGCGATGTTTACGCGCTTCCAATGCATCGATGACCCGCTGGGACGGTATGGGAGCATCATTTTTCCCTAGAACTCCATGGATAGGATTCCCCTGGATCGCCGATCGCACCTTCTTTCCGCAACAGGATTTTCCAAAAGGTTTGTAACGATAGGTCCCCCATAGTCCTAAAACCATACCCATAATGGCCATCCATAGAATACCTTTTCCGGGACGATATTTTCTTTGCATTTTATTCCTTTTTTAGAGGGATCAGGTAGTTTTGGTGGGCCCAGTCTTGTTCAAATTCTTCCCGAAGTAAACTGTAAAATTTCACGTCCTCAAATAAATCAAAGCGCTTGACGTAGGCACGCATGGTCCCCTCCAAACGGAAACCACATTTTTCAATGACCCGCTGGGAACGTACGTTACGCGTCATATGATTGACCTCCAAACGCTTTACACCGATGGTCCGGAAACTGTACTCGACCAGGGAACGTGCCATTTCCGTACCGTAACCCTTGCCCCAATACGGTTTGCCTAGCCAATAATGTAATTCCGCTTTTTCATGTTCCGGGAATAGGGATAGGCCCGCCGTACCGAGGAATTCGTTGCCGTGATTATGTACCCCCCAAAAACATCCGTTTCCCGAAGCACAAAGCCGATTAACGTGGGTTAACCATAGCACCGCATCCTGTACCGTATAGGGCCAATTGGCATAGGTCAGACAGAAAACGGTCTCGTAGTCGGAAAGGAAAAGAATAATGGAAGATACATCTTCTCCACAAAGTGGTTTAAAAAGGAGGCGTTCTGAGGATAGAATGGGGCAGCGATTTAGGCCTTCAGTTGCGATATCCAGTGCCACGACCTATACTCCAAATAGCATCATATTGTCAGGACCGGTACCCATCGTAGCCGTACCGCTTTCTGCGGCATCCGAATCCTGAAGAGAACTCCATTCCTCGAAACGTTTCGTATCCCAGTGTTCCATCGCATTAACAAATTTCTCCACCATGTCGTAGAATAACTCGCTATCCGTTAGGTCCATGGGCCGATATTGGCTCAAAATAAGCGTACCGTCCTCCGGATCGAGGGATAGATTTGCTCCGGCCGTATCCCGCCAGAAGTGGTTACTTTCCAATAAGCCGCGGTAATAAACCAACCGATCCTCGGGAAGTAAACCGATGTAAGCCATGAGATGGAACTGTTCCCTCTCCGGGTCCACGGAACATTTTACAAAGTATTTCCCATCAAAGGCCAAATAACAATCGTTATTTTCGTCCAAATCTAGATCCTTAATCTGTAATCTTTCACCCAGAGCTTGGGTGTAGGATCGAAATATATCAAAGCAATCTTTCATACACTGACTACGCAGTATACAATTTTTTTTACAAAAAACAATTCCTTTTCCAAAAAAAATAGGATCACAGGACATATTTTTCAATTCCTTGAAAAATAAATTGATTTGAAATGTATTACAAAACTCATTTTTTACGGTGTATCGATGACTGTGAAAGTAAACTGGCTATCACCTTTAAAGCGTTTTTTAGCAAAAATACTGACGTTTTTCATCCATCTTTGGAACCGGACCCTACGCGTCGAGATTTCCGATAACGACCTCCATTTATTGCAAAAATACGTTTCCGTGGCGAAGATATGTGCCCTGTGGCACAATCGTCTTTTCGTTGCCTCGGAATTATTCCGCCGTTATTTTAGGGGGAATCGGATGTATGGTTTAATTAGTCCCAGTCGAGACGGGGCATGGCTTACGGAAATCTACCGCAACATGGGCATAGAAGCCGTACGTGGTTCGACGAAACGGGCCGGAAAAATGGCCCTAGTGGAAATGCGGGAGCTCCTTTCCAAAGGCCATGCGATCGCCCTAACGCCCGATGGACCCCGGGGACCAAAATACGTCGTAAAGCCAGGAATTGCGTTATTGGCAAAGGAAAGCGGTGTACCAATTCTTCTTGCGGGCATCGATGTGCACCGGGGATGGCGTTTCCGATCCTGGGATCGCTTTTATTTACCCAAACCATTTTCCCGCCTAACGGTTACTTTCCAAGTGATTGAGCCGGAACTTTATCCTTCCCTCACCGTTGAACAGCTGCGAACTCTCATTCAAAATACACTTTACAAAATAAATAAGAAAAATCGTTGATCATTTTTTCCGAGCATCCGGGAAATTTTTAAGACAATTTATGTAAATTCTCCGCTAAAATACTGCTTTCTCTGAAAAAATTAAAATTTCCAAAAAAAATTGCTTGACAGCACATGGAGTGGCTGCTAATACTCGTTCATAATTTATTTTTAATGGAGTAGAAGGATGGCCAACAAGAAAGCATCACTGAAAAGCGTGAGACAAACGATGAGACGGACGGTTCGGAATCGCACCGCGATAGGGCGTTTGCGGACCTGTCAGAAAAAAATCACAGCCCTGGTAAAAGGAGTAAGTGGTGTAGAAGCTGTCGATGAAGTCACACGGAAATCTGCCCGGGAGTATATTTCCCTTTTAGATAAAGCGGTCAAGATTGGTGTAATTCATCGCAACAAGGCATCTCGGCAAAAAAGTATGATGGCTCAGTTTGTGTTCTAGGTCATCGGAAATGACTCTATAATTTCCCATCCATATCCCATCCAGCCCTCGGTTTTTAACCGAGGGCCTTTGGCTTACCATCACCGCTTACAATTAGAACAAACATCATAGCGAACAAAATTGATTTTTTTGTTTTATTTGCTTGTTAGAAATTGTTTTTTCTTTTTTTTGAAATCCAAAGAACGATGAAAAAATTAAAAAACGGATTTGCATGGTCTATATTTTTATATAGCGGTTTACTTTTCTCCGAAAATTTAGACGCCGGAATCAGCGAACAACAGATTTCCGTCCCTCAGGATAATTTTGAGGTAACGGCCGTAGAAGTCACGCCAACTCAAACATCGGTTGCGCAGGAAGGAAGTACGGATGTTCCCACGAAGGAGCAACGGGATCTTTATTTTAGGGGATGGGGTTATTTTGTCGCACACGGTTCAGGCATGGCCAATCTTGGCTTAAATAGTGACGAAATTGAACAAATTTTACAAGGTGTTAAGGCGGCCGCCAGTGGAGATGAACGACCTTGGATATACCTCAACGAACTGGAAAAAGCACAGCAATTTCTCCTCCAAAGGGCAAAGGAACAGATCGAGAATACGAAAAAATTAGCGGAACTTTTCCTCAAAACAAAGGACAGCGATCCGACTATTCGCAAAACCACATCCGGTCTACGCTACAAAATCATCAAAGAAGGAGACGATGTGCGTGCCGATGAGGATTGTACCGTCGAGATTGACTACGAAGGGCGATTAATGGACGGAAAGATTTTCGATAGCACCCACGAGCGAGGGGAGAAAGCATCCCTCTATTTGGGTTTATTGATGCCCGGTTTCCGTGAAGCCATTACCCTTGTCGGCAATGGCAGTGAAATCCAAGCTTTTATTCCGTCGGAACTAGCCTACGGTGACGAAAATGTTGGTCTAATCCCCGGAGGTTCCGTCCTCGATTACACAATTAAAATCGATAAAATCATTAAACCTACCATTGAGCCGGATACCCATAAAAATGATCCGGAAATCAATAAAGAACCTCTCGGAAATTAAATTGGGAAAGATTTTAGATCTAAAAATCTTCTGCTGCTGCTGGGGAATAAAGTTCGGATTGGAGCCTAACGTCAGCATTTTGATTTAAAATTTGGCCGTTACGCAGGGCATGTTTCAGATTTCGCGAAGGCAGGTAGGCGTCGAATAATTTTTTATTATGCGCATTGGCGCTGCTTCCATAGTGCAAATAGGCAAAAAGCGGAATACCTCCCGCCGGTGTAATGCCATATGCTTCGAAATCTAACGCATCCTCCGCAACCAAGTCCCTGAATTTTTCATCGAAAAAGAGCGATGTGTGGACATTCAATGGCCGAGAACAACAACAAGAACAACAAAATACACGCCCTAAACATTCACATAGCCCCCCGGAATTATGCGTATCACGGGTACCGGAAACGAGATCCAATGCCGTATCCAATAGGGCGACAATATTAAAACATCCGTTTGCCGACCAACTCACCGTATTCCCGGAAATGTTTTCCTCAACTTTACGAATCGTATTCCTACGTTCTTCGTCCAATCTAATTTCCTGCGGTAAAAGATCCCCGGAACATATCTCCCGTATGAGCTTCCACTCACGATCTTCAATGCGTATCAAATGCTCTACCAGTGCTTCACTGAAGAAGGTATCCGAAGTGTGGGCATCGACAATTATACTGTGTTTCCTGCGATATAAATTCAGCGCTTTATTGAGAATTTCTCCAATTAATGCCGGTGTAATATCCATGGCATTAAATTGATCTTCGGGAAGATTGGTGAAGATGTACTGAATTTCTGGCCAACAAATTTTAAGATTTGCATTACCTTTATAGGTCCAACAGGCCTTATCGGTGACGTCAAACTGTCCTCTTTGGATCTGTCGGCGAAAGAATTTCATGAGGAGAAGGCGATTATTATGGGCAATTTCCGAACAAATACCGCGATAGAGAACATCGTAGGCCGAATCACAGGCCAAATGCCCCAGGGTTACATAACCATGCAAGCAGGCCATGGTAACGATATCCCGGAAAGCAAAATGGCTAATCATATTGTCCGGGCCCACAAAATTTTCGTAATTATTTCGCGTTTCCTGATCGGCAGCGACCCGTGGCGCCGATAGGAAATACCCGAAAAAGCGTGGCGTCTCCACATTATTTACAAAGCCATCCATGGCTCCACCGAATTTATGGATGACGTAGGGCAACGCAACCTGCGCTAAACCACCACCCTGGCTGTGTCCCGTCACCACAAAACGTACCCGATGCCATTCCGACGGCGGAACTTTCCGCAATTCTCTCTTTACGGATTCCTCCAACGTACGGACAAGTTCGCCAATGGTATAGCAGGGAAGCGGATTGGCTACGATTTCATCCGCTACCATGGTGGCCAAATCTTCGGCGGAAAAATCACAGGAACGAATTTTCGTCACGTAACCCGCGTGCATCGCACCCGTAAAACCAAAATTTTCCTGATCAATATCCTGAGCTCCGGCATCGTAATTGGTCGCCCAACTGGCACCCAATTGCCCTGATCCTGGCTGGAAATCTTCCCCCTGAGACCCGCGTAAAACAATGGCGATAATGTAATACGGACAATTTTCATCGGGTTGCTTGAGCGCAACAAAACCTGGGAAATCGATTTCCGCAGCAAATTCTCCACCCGTTAGACATTCCAAACAACAATCTAACCATCTACGGAAATAGGAAATCTTCTCAATTCTCCCATGCGTACCGGTAAAATTCCCCCCACAATACCATTGATGTCCCGTCTCCGCAATGGGGTAATGCTCTTCCCCCTGCAACATCTGCTCCTCGCGGTCAAAACAATATTCTTGGGAACGCTTCGTAACGGCGTAACTCCGCTTAATGAGATGAATTAGATCCGGCTGAATGCTTTGGAACCAGGGTTGCACGCTAAGGCCGTCCCCATCCCGAATGACTAAATTTCCGTTTCCCTTTTCTATGGCCTGTAAATTTTGCAATAATAATACAATCCATAACCCATTTACGAATTTCCCCATGATTGCTCCTCCGGGGAGAAGTATAGTAAACGACGCTGAACCTTACAATCAATTTATGCAATTTTTTGCAAATATGCAATTTTTTCGTAAATTCCCGGGAACAAAAAAGGCCGGCAGCTTTCCCCCAAAAAATCCTCCTCGAAAACTACCGACCTAAATATAAAAAAATGCAAAGATAGTGGATAGAACCATCCATCCTCATCCACACTCTACATGGATGCGTAAATATATAAAATTTTCAGGCAATGCAAGAAAAAAGCAACTATAGTTTGGCCGAAATAAAGGAACGGTGGACTTCTAGGGTCGTATTTCCACCGACCTGAATCTCAAAACGATCGGCTTTAACACTGCGAATTTCGCCAAAAATTCCCGCCGCTGTCAAAACCTTATCGCCGGACTTCAATCCATTAACCATTTCCTCATGTTTTTTTTGCTTTTTTTTCTGCGGCGCAAGTAGCATAAACCACATGCCTAAAAAAAGAAAGAAAAGAATGAGCATTTCCGTGCCAATCGAACGTTCAACGGCCTGTCCCGCTATCGCTAAAATCATATGCCGGCCCATTAAATCCCTTCCACGCAAACTGCAAGACTAATTTGAAAAAGACTAATATGGAATTTCTCATAGAAATCGTAGGGGAATTGATAAGCACATTGTATCTCCCCTTTAATTTGGAAGAAAAAGTTCAAAGGTGTGCGTTCCCCAGGCCAAGCAATAGGTACACTTCGACTAAAATCGCCCCAGGCCAAACTCGTAGCTCAAAATTTCTCCCCACTAAAAAAAGTGGCTTTCCAAAGCTTGACAAAGGGCATGGTAAACGGGGAGGTGCAGTTCCTGAATCTTATATGTCTCATGTTCCGGAACACAGATACATGGCTTACAACGGGCTATCATGGCTCCACTGGTCGCTCCGGTCAACCCAATGACCGCCATATCCTTTGCCCGAGCTACTGCTATACCATGGAGCATATTCTTCGAATTGCCGGAAGTTGAAATCGCTAAAAATGCATCCCGTGGTTTCCCGAGCGCTAAAATCAATTGGGCAAAGGCGTATTCC
>JAISMD010000026.1 GCA_031276935.1 Puniceicoccales bacterium | reverse complement strand
GAAAAATCCCGATTGGGTTGCATCCCGAGTTCGATGAGATGACGGCCCTGAATAATTGCCTTTTGCGGAGCCTTTAGAATGCCCAATTTTTTTCCGCGGTTGATCATCCAACGGTAAATCGTTTCGTTGTTTGAAGCGCGATCGGCGCAGTCGCAATAGCCCAATAGGGCAAGTAAATCCAGTCGGCGGACGTTGTAGGACAGGCGACGGAAATCCGCGTCCGATGCCTGCCGTTTAAAGAATCGCCGCGGTTCGATGTGGTACTGAACCAACGTCAGGGCTTGGAGGATGATATTTTTGGGAACGCGTAGCCGTTCCATGAGGTTTTTAGCGGGTAAAATACCGGCGATTTCGTGCCAATAGGAATGAATCCCCCGCCTATCCTTAAAGGTGGTATTCGGTTTACCGAAATCGTGGCAAAGGAGAGCAAAACCGAGTATGAGATCGTCTTCCAGAACACCGGTTCTATTTTTTGCAAAGACATCCAAAACATGGCCAGTATGCTGGAAAACATCGCCTTCGGGGTGGCGTACGGGGTCCTGTTCGACGCCGATGAGTCGATGAATTTCCGGGAAAAATTGGGTCCATCCACTGTCCTTCAGAAATTGTAAACCCAGGGAAGGTTGGGTGCCCTGTAGTAGTAATTTTGTAAATTCCTGGTAAATGCGTTCCGGGGAAAGGAACGTTGCGGAAAGCGTCCGGGAAAGCGCGACGGTTTTTGGATCAGCCGTCAGCTGAAAACGGGCACAAAATTGCATGGCCCGCAAAACACGTAGTGGATCCTCGCCAAAGCGTTCGCTGGTGTGCCGCAGTACACGATTTTTCAGGTCGGCAATACCGGAAAATGGATCGATAATCATTCGATTTTTGATGTCAAAATAGATGGAATTGATGGTAAAATCCCGACGCCTTATGGCCTCTTCAATGGGCAAGGTCGGACACTCCTGAACTTGGAAATCGCTGTGTTGCGCCCCGATTTGCCGTTCCCGACGGGGAATTCCGATGTCGATGTCCGTACCGCGTACCTTTAGAATGCCATAGGATTTTCCGACGGCGTCGATGGTATAGTAGGGCTTTAGAATTTGGCTGACGGTGGAGGAGGGTAGATCGAAGACTTCGATGTCAAAATTATGGCTCGGAATACCGAGTAAATGGTCGCGTACGCAGCCACCTACCAGATAACAATGGCCACCGTGTTTCTCCAGAATGCGGACAATATTGGAGAGGTCGCGATGATTTTCGATAACGGAAGCCAAGTCCATGGAACTAAGTGAAATAAAAATTGCAACATTGCAAGTCCACTTCCTACCTGTCCGGTGGAATCGCTGGCACACCTCATAGCGGTTCCATTGTCCATTTGTATTTTAATGTCTCTGGATTTATTTCCGGGTCTTATTTTTTCCGAAAAAAGGTGAAGGTTGGTAGGATTGAAAAATAATCTTGAACTGGGGACCCATCACATAGAAGATAGGAATATGGAATTGGGCAAAATTTTTATCCTTTCCGGACCTGCTGGCGTGGGGAAATCGACGGTTAGTCGCCATTTGGTGGAGCATTGCCGCGGGCGTTTGAAAAAAATTGTGACGGTCACGACCCGTATGGCGAGACCGGGAGAAATCGATGGTGTCGACTATCTTTTTATGGACGAAGAGACTTTTTTGAAACACGTTGAGGAGGATAAGTTTCTGGAATATGCCAGCATTCACAGGAAACATTTTTATGGGACACCCATGGAACCCGTCCTGGGGAATGTTCGTCGCGGTATCGATTCCCTCCTATTGGTTGACGTCCAGGGAATGATGCATATTCGTAGGCGGTTGGGGCATTTATCCCGACAAATCGTCACAATTTTCATCAGACCGGAACGTTTAGATGTGCTGGAGGAACGGCTTAGGGGGCGGGGATCGGAATCGGTGGACGATCTAGAATGGCGTTTAAAATCGGCAATTCACGAGATGAAATTTGCCAATCGTTACGATTACATTGTTATCAGTGGTTCCGTTGAGGAAGATTTTGCTTCCGTGGAAATGGTTCATCGCTGGGAACGGACAAAGATCACCAAGGGTACCGCCACGGCTACAAATTTGGTTAATGTGGGGAAAAAAATGTTACCGAAGAAGTCATGAGAATCATGGGAGGCCTAGCACGGGGCATTGTATTGAAAAGCATTATTGGGGAACGACTTCGTCCGGCGACGGGTTATTTACGGGAAGCAATTTTTTCCGTTCTAGGGAAGAGCGTGGAGGGGAGCTATTTTTTAGATTTATTTGCCGGGACAGGAAGTTATGGTTTGGAGGCTTTAAGCCGGGGGGCCCGTCAGGGAATATTTGTGGAATACGATTCACGTTGCCTGGCCATATTAAAAGAAAATTTAATAAATGTTTGTAAAAACATAGAAATGCCAACGAATTGTTATCTTTGGAACATGGATGCATTAAAAGTAAAAACGAAGGAGCGTTTTGACATAATTTTTATCGATCCGCCCTATGATTATGCTCGGGAAAAGAAACGGGAATTATTAACTTTTGGGGCTAATTTATTGCGTGAAAGCGGGCAGAGTCGATTAATTTTTGTAATTCCACAGGATATCATTTTTGAGATGGGAACGGATTTGTATTGCCTCGACATTCGCATGCTCCGAAGGCGGGGGA
>JAISMD010000024.1 GCA_031276935.1 Puniceicoccales bacterium | reverse complement strand
TTTGCAGACCTCTGCCTTACCACTTGGCTACCATGCCTTCCGCAAAGTATAATTATGCTCCGAGAAGTATAATCTTTTCAACGGGACTTGTGGCCAAAAAGAAACGAAATTCCTTCGATTTTCAATGCTTTATTTTTCTAAATTTTTAAACCATTCATCGCTTTTAGCACATTTAATTTCATATTGTTTTTGTTCCTGGAATGGCTATATTGTGCCCTCATGGGTGTGCCCGGGAAAAGGTATGGTGGTTTTGCATTGATGATTGTCATTTCCATTTTGGCGGTGACTTCGAGTCTACTGATTGGGTTTTCCATCCTTGCCAATTTAGAGAATAAAAAAATCCGTAACATAGCCAATGCCCCCTACGATATTGCCAAAAAAAATGCTCTCCACGCCCTCCATGAAGCCCTTGCCAAACTGCAGGCAGCGACGGGACAGGATACGGTAGCAACGGCTAAGGCCGATATTTTGGGAGCAACGGCGGTCAACAGGCACTGGGTAGGCGTATGGAAAGTCAATAAATGCGATGAAAAAAATGTAACGGAATCGGATCAAAAGGAATTCTTAACCTGGCTCGTTTCAGGCGATTGTTACGACGAGAGTACTGCCACGATAAATCTGTCGGATTCCTCCGGGTGCATTTCCATTATTAATCCAGCATACGAAAATGTTGACCCCGTTTACGTTAGGCTCGTCAACAAAATGGACGGCAATCAGGCCGGGCAATACGCCTATTGGATCGACGATCAAAGTTTAAAAATTCAGGGAAATATTTACAATTCGGGCAATATTTTTCAAAATCTTTTTACTTCGTCATCCCAATCCTCCTCCGCCTATCACTACACGAAGAAACAATGTCAGGGGAAATACGGTCTATCGATGGTGGAAAATTACATCAACTGTCCATTGACACAATCCTTTTTAAGCGGACACAAATATGTGCAAGGGGAAGTGAATTTTACGAATCTCTTGGATTCATCGGAAATTTCGGAGCAGCAGTACCAGTATTTGCAGGACAAATTTCACGATTTAACGAATTTATCGCTGGGGCTTCTGACGGATACGCGTAGCGGAGGTTTTCGAAAAAATCTACGTCACCAAAGCACGGACAATCTGAATGAAATTCCAAACAACGCATTCATATTTCAACCACCGACCACTTTTCCCGCACCGCCAACGACCTGGGGATATCTAAAAAATTTTCTCAATATCGATACAGGGAATTTGAAACCGCGGGCAACATTTCCGCTCTATCGGCCCCAATCGGGGGTGAATTACAGTAATTGCACGATGAGTTGCACGACCGATGAAAATGGTTACACGACGGGAACAATTTCCGGGACCAATAGCGGTGATCTCGGTATCGCAACCCAATATGGAATCTATCCCCTTTGGATGGAGTTCAAACAATATACCATTCTGCGTGGCAATCAAGGATGGACTCCGAATAATTCGTCTTCTAGCGATAGAGGAGTCTTCCAATCCTTGCGCATGCATCCATGTTTTTATTTTGAAAATCCCTACGTTTATGCCATTAGCGCTGAAAACATAAGAATCGGACAATGGGCTCCCCATGTTACGAACCCGGAAAATGGTGACACTTCACGCTATCAAAAGCAGCCAACCTTTCGCTGTAAAATTGCCTACGATGATGAGAATTCCGACGATGGCCTCTACCAAAATTATCCCAACAGCGAAAATGATGGGGATAAAGTTTTCCCCTTTCTAGACATTGCTCCCGACAAATATATGCGTCCCATCTGGGAGGGAAAAATTTCAATGAGCTATCCGACAAAACAGGCTTCATATATAACAGTTGAAAATTATACGTCTTACATCGCCTCGGGAAAAGTGAAAGCTTTCGTTTTCACTCCTTCGAATGATCCTCGTACCTATGCCGTCAATGACATACGCTTTTACCAATCGGAAGCCCATAGAAATATAACGGCCAGTTATTGTTTGATGGAAAGTCATCCATCGCCAAATTCATTGGATTGGAATGGAACCTGGACCAATGATACGGATCCGTGGTCACCGATGTGTCTGAGGAGTACGGATGATAGTGGTAATATCCTGCAGCAAATTTGCGATATTGAACTGAATTATGGCTCTCTCAACGCCGATCGTAATTTTAGATGCGATGATTTAAATTTATGTTTTGGTCAACATATCCCACTCTATCTTGTCTGCATCAGTCTACGCCAAGACCCTTCAACCACTTCCAATTATTGGCACCAGTATACCGCCAATGGAATCGGTGTACGCCCTTTGATCGAAGCTAATCCTCGTGCTCCCATTTCCTCTCGAACCGCCCATCAGGATGACATGACTTCCGTTTCCTACTCTGCGAATTTCATTCCCGGTAATTGGTCCTGGAATGCCCACTGGCTAGGCCTATCTGACGCCAATAGCACCTCCTGTCTTCACTCGGAACACGTTCCATGTGTCGAACATTCCGAATTCCGGAATTTGTTCGATCTACCGGAAACGAATTATAAACTTTTCAACCTTGGTTTCCTCCAACACATGAACGTCGGTTGCTTCTCCTATCATCCGACCTACGCCTTCGGAAATTCCTATCAAAATCCCCACATCCCACGGGAAAATTTCTTCCTAGAAAATGGTTCCATTACCGGTTCCGTGTGGCCCTCCCATAATCGCGTCGAAATGCTCTACGACTACTCCTATTGCCTGA
>JAISMD010000092.1 GCA_031276935.1 Puniceicoccales bacterium | reverse complement strand
AATATTAATCGTATTGGAACAACCGAGAAGATCGATGTTAACGATTTCCCCTACGGCAGCCTCGTCGGAGGTAACTCCAAATGGTATATTATTCGAATCGCCCAGGTTAACGCTTTCCGGATCGGTTGCATCCAGGACGACAAGTCGATTTTTTCCAACGGCAGTTTTGGCACACTTTGTGATACAATCCTCGTGTGTACCCGTAGCCGTATTAGCTAGTATTTTTGTTTCCATAGTAAAAAAATTTCTCCTTTAAAATAGTGCCGGATGTGATTTTTTAATTGCGTTCCAGGCATCATTATAATTTTCCCCGTACCTCTCCATGCGATCGCTCACAAGGGCCAAAATCCTATCCCTACCAACGTAATTGATCGATCGAAGGTGTTCCGTTTTCGAAGTCGTATTGAGCGGACAGCTATGGCTAAGCAATTCGTTGGAGGTACCACGGGGATCGGCGATGTATTTTTCCTTCCACTGCGCCGACTCGTTTGGCAAAATCAAGCCCCTATCGATCGCAAAATTAATAAAATGTTCTCCGGATAAAACTTTTTCCTTTTCCAACTGTTCGCTCAGCATCTTCATTTGCTCTTCCTTTTCGCAGGCGATTTTATAAAAGCGTTCCGACTCGGACAGGAGTTCCTTATTACCATTTTTCAGGGCCTCACCCTCTTCGCGCCACAGACGAGCCTGTTCCGAAATGACCGTCAAAGCGGCTTTGATTTCTCCGAAAGGCTGTTCCAAATTAATCGAAAATAATTCCATCAATAGACCCCTGATTTGCCGGAAAAGCTGGGTATGATTCTCCGGAGAATCTTTCGGATTTTCTGGACTTTCCGGTAATATTTTTTCGCCCTCAACATCCTCCGTTTTAATATTTTCTTTGGGCTGCAGACTATGGGTTTCGATGATTTCTTCCCCATCGGAATCCCGTTGATTAGCGATGGCATCCCCGGGAATATTGGGATGATTGGTTAATCCGACGGAAATGAGACGAATCGGAACGAGTACACCATCTTCGTATTTCATTTCCCAACGGGGAGATAGAAATCGGAAAAACGAATTTCGGATCATGATTTCCCCGGCTTCGGACCATTTGGGAAGGATCCAAATACCGTCGTCCCGTGCTTCAATATCCTGGACCCATGCGTAGGAACGGGTATCGTCATGTCCCGGAAGATGGGCGAAATTTTCATCATCCGGATGCCCAATATATATGGGGACTCCACCGAATTTACGGGCCAATCGTGCCCGCAGGGAACGGAATTTCCGTTGCATTTCCATTGCGGCTTCTTGGGTGACTCGCTGAATACCTTCCCCGTGGGGATGGTCACCGTATTCTACTAACTTTAACCACTGATTACTTTCCATATTATGCCTTTACTAAAACATTTTCTTCGGAACCCGGTGTTGGTAATCCAAACTTTTCCCGGATATCTTCGATCGCTAGAGGAATTCCCATTTCGTAGAGGGTACGGTAGATAGAAATTTCATCCTTTCCGTTGGCTGACCTTGCCGTAATCAAGCGAATATAGGCTTTGGGAGTCACGTTACCAAAGAGATAGCGAATGACGCAGCGATCCACTTGCTCATTGAGTGTTTCCGAAATCATATTGGCATCGTCCTCCAACAGGATCGTTGTTTCATCGCCCTGGAGGGAAGCTCCCGTACCGGAAGAGCGGGAAAGTGTGGACAAATCGGAACCACGCCACAGTACCGAAATCGCACGATCCATGCGGTCGACCAACCCCGCATAGGGAAGATTACCTTTTAGTGAGAGGTCGATGGCTTCGATATTGGTCCCCTGGGACATTAAAGCACTGAATTCCGCACCAAAATCCTCCACGGCATCGCGGGCGGCTTCCCATTGCACGGAACCGGGAATGGCATCCGTCACTCCCTTGACTCCGGGCATACCATTACGTTCGCAGTAAACAAGCCAATCGCGGAGCGGTAAATGTTTAAAGAGGTAGGCAATGGAACAGGCTTCCATTAATCCATCGCCCACGGTAATGAGCCAGGAACCTTTTTGCAAAGGGGTACTCGTTGTACCGTAATCGCTTTTTAAAAAGCGCAAATTCCCCGTCGTATTCTCAAAAAACCATAGAGGCACAAAGCGAAACGACGCCGTTAGTCGCGGTAACCGTGAGGGATCGATGTTTCCATTTAATTCTCCGACGGTATTTTCCGTTTTAAAAACAATTTCATGGACGGCATATTTTTTCCCGACCGCATCCATCATTTGTTTAACGAGGAGGCCGAAGTTACCGTTTTCGTTACAATCGTAGGCATTGGTTGTATGGAGATTATCGTAAAAATACTCCAGGGCTTCCTTTTGGAGGATAGCCTCCTCCGATTGATCCGTTGTAAGGATTTCCCAATCCAAACGGGCCACGGATTTTTTCCGCTTCGACGCCACACTTTGAATAAGGTCATCCCGATGTTCTATGGATTCCCATAGGAGTGCCGCTGAACGCAGATATCCATTGGCGAACTCATCCAATATGCGGGAGAGAGAATCCGGAGTCAGCGACTTGATCGGATTAAATCGAACGCGCATCGAAGTGCGCATCCGAGCCTCAGAAATTTGTGAAACAGTTTTCATATCTAAATTTATTCCTACCCAACGCCAGTGAGTTTCTCGGTACACTGACAAAATAGGATTCCCGTTGTGATTTAAATTTTTGCGCCCCATGGATCGCCAACGCCAATGCCCAGAAACGATCCCCGTGACCATTTCCCGTACGTTCCGCAGAAAAACGTACATTTCCGGCGAAGGTCATTTCTTTTTTCACGGCACGGAGATCCGCACGGATAAAATCATCGCTGGGAATTTTTATGGATCCCTTCTCGAAAACGGTACGGAGATCATAGGCAAGTTGTTCCTTAATCCCGGGTGTAAACGTAATCCCTTCGACCCGGTACTTTCCAAAACGTTCCATAGCCCGTTCCGCAAATTGGCGACCTATTCCCGTTTGATCGACACAAACACGGCGGAGTTGGGGCAGTGAAAGGAGTCCATTGAAAATCTCTTCCTGTTCGGCAAACGTTTTATTTTTCAGGGAAATGACCTCCTTAGTGATCCACCCATCCCCAACGGACGCCAATAACCAAAATACGGTTAGATCGGCGACTCGACCAATGTCGACACCTAAAAAAAGATCATCCATTTGTCCAATTTTCTGTGGATCATAGCCCATTTCCGCCTCATCAACCAAGGCCAGGGGAAGGAATATGGACTCTTCGTCGCAGGGCTCACACATGTATTCCTGCAAAAAGGATTCCTGGTCCGGACAGGAACGTCGAATGAAATCGAAATAATCACCGTCATCCATGGCTTGGAGGGGATCTTCCGGAGAAACTTTTCTCTGTAATTTAGCGAGTAAACCCTGGTCCAAAGCATCCTGTAGCGTGACCCTATGGTGAGAAAAATTTTTAGGATTTCCGTTTTCCCTAATGTCTTGGATTAATTTGTAGAAAAAATTATTGGAACCCCGATGGGTGGAGATAATTTCCAACTGTCCTCCCCAGGTGATACCGGGATAGGCAATGGCGTAGAGTATTTTAGGATTAGAATGCAAGGCAAATTCGTCGAGAACACGTGTGCCGCGCTTACCGGCATGGGCATCGGGACTGGAAGATAGGGAATGGATATGGCGATTGTTACTGAACTGGAGTGAAACAGATCCCAATTTTTTATCCGAATGGATAATGCTTCCACCGAGATCCTGCGCGGCAACGTGTAAAATCTGGCTAAATTTTTTGCAATCCTCTAAAAATAACTTCCCCTGGATCTCGTCCCGGGAACTTACCCAGCCATCAAAGCGGCAGTCGGCACAGGAATGTTCCCGAACCAGGCGGTAAGCAGCGGCCATGGATATACCAATTTGCCGAGATTTTTCGATAATTTTCAACCGGGAAGCATCGTTGATCCAACGCTTCTGGTAGGGTAAAAAAAATTTCTCTTCAAAGGTTTCCATGGTTAGAGGAGATTGAGTTGTGACTGGATGGAATCGACCACTTCGGAGGACAATGCTCCATGGGAATTGGGCACAGGAACCGGGATAAAGGGTTGCAGTTCGCTGTAACAGCTAACCAATTTTTGCAACGTGCCCGCCAATACATTGACATCGGCGATGGAAGTATCCTCGCCATGGACATCCCGAATAATTTTTTCTCCCAGGGCCAAAAGAGCGATACTCAGCACGGGCACTATGGCTGTAAAATGGTCCACAGACTGTATATTTTTTTCCATCCATTTTCCGATCGTCTTAGAAGCAGACGGGTATGAACTACATTCCTCGGCGATCAATGGACACGATAATAGCACGAAAAAACGAAAGCGGAACGAATGGGTTTGGAATATTGTAAAGCAATGATTAAAGTACTGTTTAGGAAATTTCGGATATTTTTATTTTCAGGAAAGGATTGTAAATTTACAAAAAATTCTTATCCTGCGGCCATGAAAGTGAAACACTTATTTCTATGGGGTCTTTGTATTTGTATTTCGGGACAACCCTCATGGGGAGCTGCTACAAACCAGTTTTTTTGGAAATACATAAAACCAAAGCCGGTTGTATTCCAGCGACCGGAAAAAGTAGAGACTAAAAAACACCAAGAAAAAGAAGAAGAAGGAAAAATAAAACTTCATCCTTTACCGAGGGAAGTAGATTTCGTGAGGTCCTACGATTTTTTTTCCAATATTCCCAAAAACTTAGAATATTTCGTAAAAAACGTTTTAAGGTTCCCGAACATTCCCCAAAAAGGAAAAATTTATACATCTCCTACGAAACTTGATCCGAGGGGCCATGTAACCACAGGTTTATTAAATAGTCAAACTAACGTTGTGCTAAAACGGTCCCGATATAATCCAAGCCCATCTTCTTTAGCCGATGCACAAAAAAAGCATATGTGCTTTTACACTTTCATGGATGCGGCTAAAGAGAAACTACAACAATTATCCTCGGAGATGGAAGATAAACCATTTTCGATGGAAGCGGTACAAGCCTGTCCCACCTACAATGAAATTATTGGTTTAGCCAATATTGTCCCCATCATCGGGATAGCCAAAGCCTCTTTCCCCAAAAATCAAAATGACAAAGAAATCATCGACGTTTTGCCTCGGGTCAGAGGTTACACTCTAAAAAAGTGTACAAAACAAAAGCTTCCTCCCTTCGATACTCCATTCGGTTTACCGAGAAACCCAAAAATCGCCATCGATTTAGCCCTACAATTTACAAATATCATGTACACAATATACAGCTTTGGCTATCATTACGGGGATCTGCATGTAGGGAATATAATGATTGTCAGAAATAATTCTTCTTTTACCATAAAACTTGTTGATTTAGACTCTTTGCATAGCGTAGAAAAAAACATAAACTTCAATGAAAAGATTAAATTTCTTAAAACCTCACGAATATTTTTACAAATTTTCCTAGGTGCCACAAACTATTATGGACTTGAGAGGCACCATCGGGATATGGAACAGTTGGCATCTTCCGAGAAAAATTCCCCCAAAA
>JAISMD010000032.1 GCA_031276935.1 Puniceicoccales bacterium | reverse complement strand
GTTTTTGAAAAATATCGAGGAGCAAAGTCCCCGTCTCGATGGTGACATGGATGACAAAATTTTTCCCATTAACCATATTTTTCATAATCAATGAGGCCGCTTCGGCGGAAAAAATAATGTCCGTCACCATAACCTCTATCCACCCATCCTCTACCATAGAAAACATTCTGTAGAAAATTTGAACCATTGCAAGCTAGATAATTTTTTATTTATTATTTATTATTTATCATTGGATGTTTTTTTATAAAAATATTGCTTTTTTTATAAAAGTATTACAATTATAGGCATTATGAGCATAAGAAGTCAAAAACCATTAGAGGAACCGGTCAATTTTAAGGAGGCGTATAAATTAGCCATGGAGTATAACCGTGAAGTTAAACACAAGGGGAAGATAATGTCGAAATTTCTTGCATTTTGTAGTGCATTCGGTCAGATAAAGTTAGGGCAACCAAGTCGTACAATAAGTAATGCAATGGATGCTGCAAGATGGGCAGGGAGGTCACTAGAGGTACGGTCAACAAAAACAGGGCAAATAAGCAAAACACATCCTTTCCAGGGGGAAGTGAAGATACTCACCCTGGCGGAAGGGGATGCAAAAGCTAGGAAGCAAAATTATGAGAACATGGAACGTGATATCGCTTTTTCGGCAGGAGAGAAAACAGCAAAGGCCTACCTAGCAAAATTAGAAGAAAAGAAAGAAACGAAGCTTCAAGAGCAGCTTCAAAAGGAAGAAACGAAGCTTCAAGAGCAGCTTCAAATACAAGATAGAATAAATAAGGAATGGGCGGCCGGAGAACCTGAAAGGGCCGAAAAGAAGGCCGAAGAGACCAGAATACGGAACGAATGGCTAAAAACTCCCGAGGGAAGGCGTGAACGCCTTGAGTTCGAAGTAGCTTTCCTCCGAAAACATGGCAGCGAGATTCGCGCCGAGATGAATGAGGCCGAGAGGAGAAGGAATGAGGCACGAAGAGGAAGTTCCACCCCCCCCCATCGATCTTAGCTCGGATTCTGGACAGATTCTTCAGAGAAGATTAGGGGCTGAGTCGAAGGCTAGAAATCCGGTGAACGGTAATCCGCCCGTTTAATTTTTCCAAAAACGGAGCATTCCCAATGCCGGGATTCCATTGGGAAATTATTCCCCACAATGCTCTACTCCACGGTAACCGATTTCGCTAAATTGCGTGGCCGATCGACGTCGCAGTTACGGAGGACAGCCATGTGGTAAGCGAAAAGTTGCAGTGGAATTACGGAAATAATGGGATTGATGCCCGGATGACACCCTCCCGCTATGCGTATAATTTCGTCACAGGAAGATTCCCAGATCGGACTTTCGTCGTTGACGATGGCAATGACTTTTGCTCCACGGGCTTTCACTTCCTGAATATTACTCATCGTTTTTTCGGCGAGTTCCCTTTGGGTCGCGATGAAGATACAGACCGATTGATCCGAAATCAGGGCGATGGGCCCATGTTTCATTTCGGCCGTCGGAAAAGCTTCTCCGTGAACGTAGGTAATTTCTTTTAATTTAAGCGCTCCCTCCATGGCGATGGGATACATTGCCTGTCGCCCCAGGAAAAGAAAGCGTTCGTAATTGCAGTATTGCTCCGCTATGGAACGGATTTGCGCATCCAATTTTAGGGTTTCATTTATGGTTCCGGGAAGGGATTTTAGGGCGTGCACATACTGTTGCCCGGCGAAATCATCCATGTCCCGCCCCCGGGCAAAAAAGAGTGCTAACATCGATAGAATCGTTAATTGGGAAGTGAAGGCTTTCGTCGATGCAACCCCTACTTCTAACCCGGCGTGTTGATAAATACCTCCATCCGTTGCCCGTGCGATGGTCGATCCTACCGTGTTGGTGATTCCCATAACGGGATACCCTTTGCGCCGTGCTTCCTCTAGGGCGGCTAATGTATCGATGGTCTCACCGGATTGACTCACGACAAAAACGAGGGTATTGCTTTGGAGTGGTGCGTTGCGGTATCGGAATTCGGAGGCGTATTCGACATCAACCGGAATGCGGGCGTATTTTTCGATGAGGTATTTCCCCACTAAACAGGCGTGGTAGGCCGTACCGCAGGCACAGAAAAGAAGCCGTTCAATGGCATGTACCTCCTGGGGGGAGAGGGGAAGACCACCAAATTTCGTCGAACTTCCATCCTCCGTAAAACGTCCACGCATCGCGTTCTCGATGGAAATGGGTTGTTCAAAAATCTCCTTCTGCATGTAGTGGGTATAGTCCCCCAATTCCGTGTCCCGAATTTCCCAATCAAGCTCGTGGCAAACGGTGTTCACCGTACCTTCATAGGACGTGGTTACGGAGAAATTATCCGGCCGTACGGAAGCGATTTCTCCGTCGTTGAGATAAACTACGCGTTTGGTGTAGCGGGCGACGGCACTGACGTCACTGGCAATGATGTTTTCCCCGTCACCTAGACCGATAAGTAGGGGCGAACTTTTCCGCGCAACGACGATTTCATCGGGAAACATTTTACCTATGGCGGCAATGCCGTAGGTACCTTCGACGTGTAAAAGACTTTTCTGTAGAATCACTGAAAAGGAAAGGAAAGGCTCTTTTTTGTGGTGGTAGTCGATGAGATTGGCGAGGACTTCGCTGTCGGTTTCGGAATAAAAATGATATTGTTTTTCGGTGAGGAATGCCTTAATGTGCAGGTAATTTTCGATAATACCGTTGTGCACGATGGCGAAATTTCCCCCATCACTGAAATGGGGATGGGCATTTTTTTCCGACACATTGCCGTGGGTTGCCCAACGGGTATGCCCAATGCCAATGGTCCCGGAATGGGGAAAGTCATTCCGTACTTTTTGAGCGAGCTCGTTGACCTTTCCCACGCATTTTACCGTGCAAAGATTGCCATCTTCCAAAATGGTAATGCCAGCGGAATCGTAGCCCCGGTATTCCAAACGCTTCAATCCGTCCACTAAAATGGTTTCTGCCTGTTTTTGCCCCACGTATCCGATGATGCCACACATAGTCTTAGTCTAAAAAATTAATGAAAAAATTGTCCAAAACCCATGATCCCAAAGAGGGAAAATAGCCAACTCAATATCCCGAATCGTTCCGTAATTTTTACTTCATGGAGCCCTGATAATTCGAAGTGATGGTGAATGGGAGCCATCTTGAAGATGCGTCGTCCATTGAGATATTTGAAGGACAGCACCTGAATGATATCCGATAGCGCTTCCAAAACAAAAATGCCTCCAGCGATGGCAAAGTGAAAGGGTAGACCGGAAAGAAAACCCACCATGCCCATTAACATCCCCAGAGAAAGCGAACCCGTGTCGCCCATGAAAATGGTTGCTGGGTAGCCATTGTGCCATTGGAAAATCACCAGTGTTCCTAAAATGGCCATGCAAATGACCGCTAATTCTCCGTTCCCGGATATATGGGGAAGATGTAAAAATGCGCTCAACGTTACACTCCCCGTACTAATAGTAGCCATGGCGAGAAAAAGAAGGACCGGAATGGAACACTTCGTCACGAGACCGTCCAGGCCATCCGTTAGATTAACGGCGTTACTACTCCCTCCAAGGACAAGAAAAAGAAAGATAATAAAGATCCCCAGGGAAGTTATCGTCCAGATACAGTTGGAAAAGGGAATGGGCAAGGTACAGTATTTTGCATAGAAATCCGGTTGGTAACGGATAGCGATGGTGATGCCTATGGTGAGGAGTAATTGGATTAGTAATTTCATGCGTCCGGGGATACCGCGTGAATTTTTGGCGTGAATTTTAGCGAAATCGTCGACGAATCCCATCATCGCTCCCATCAGATAGCAGCTGAGGGTAAGCGTGACTTGGAAGTTCCAACGG
>JAISMD010000023.1 GCA_031276935.1 Puniceicoccales bacterium | reverse complement strand
AAGATTACCGTCGGAACGGGGAATCTTTAGTGAAAATGCGGCCATCGATCGATCGTATTGCCAGAGGCCGTAGCCCAGGTTTTTAGCAAAATGGTCAAGGACGAAAAAGCCCATATTATGGCGCGTGCCTTCGTAGAGCGCACCCGGATTACCGAGGCCAACAATGAGCTTGAAAGGCATGGGAATTACTTTTCGGCAGATTTTTCTTCCGTTCCGGGAGCTGTTTTTTCTTCGCTTTCCGCCGTCTCGCCGACGCAGGCAATGACGACGCCTTGCCCGTCCCCGGGATATTCAACGCCTTCGAAAATGGGGAGATCCTTGATATGGATATTTTGTCCGGCATGGAGGTCCGTTACATCCACTTCGATGCCTTCGATGAGATGTCGGGGAAGGCAGCGTACGCTAACCCGATGGCGGACGATTTCCAACATCGCCTTTTCATTTTTGACTCCGAAGGCTTCCCCTTTGACGTGGATGGGAACACTGGTTGTTAATTTTTCCCCCTCCGATATCTCTTGGAAATCTACGTGCATAAAATGGTCCGTGATGGTATTGCGTTGGATTTCGGTGATGATGGTGAGCACGGATTTACTTTGGTTGGTAAGTTCTACCGTAACGGCAGCGTCTCCCTTTTGCCGCATCAACATTCGGAACTCCACGTCATCGATGCTGATGGGGAACGATCCCGATTTCCCATAAATAATCGACGGTACGCGACCTAATTTGCGTAGCCGAGAAGCCGGATGTCGTCCTTTTTCCGTACGTTCGCTGAATGTGAGATGTAATCGCTTCATGTTGAATGACACCAGCTAGTGAGACCGGGAAATATTGCAAGGTCAAAAAATTTTAAACCAAATTGAATCGAGGAAATTTGAGCAATTTTCCTCCAAAAAAATAATTCCCAATCCATATTTTTTCGCTAGATTATGTTGCTACGATAACAGTGTACCGCAGTTTTTCCGACAGCGAATGTTTTTCTTGAAAATATGCGGAGAATAATTACGCTAACCAGCGATGGGTAGAGTGGGTCGAGAAGGTATTTGGTTTTGGCTAATCGCCATATCGTTGATGGTGGTGGCCATGTGTGTTTTATCGCTGCAAATTATTTCCATACACCGGGAAAATAGTCTTAGGAAAATGGTTAGCTACGGCGAAACTTTACCGGTTCCCGTTGCTACCCAGGAAGAGGAAACGGCTTCGGAGGCCGCATTAAAAATACGGTCGGTGATCGAAGACAAGCGTCCACGGGCGGTACCGTCCCGGAAAATGCGTACGCCGAGATTGATGAAAGAATTTGGTCGAGTTTTATACGATGTTCCCCACGATGGAAATTGTGGTTTTTGGGCGTTACTGAGAGGATTTAAGCCGAATGATGAACTGATTCGTGTGGATGAAATTATGGAATTGAAACATAGGTCGGCGAAGTGCGCAGCGAGGACGGAATTTGGTCCATCGCACCAGGAAATTGGACGTATGTTTGGTGGGCACGAGTGGTTAGACACGGCTGCCTTACCCTATGTTTCCAAGGCTCTCGATCGCGATATTATCGTATCGAGTTCGGAAAGGAATTTCGGCTATGATCTCTTCACCTATGAAGGGGAAGCGTTCCACTACGATTCCATCGACGAGGTCCACAAGGAAGCGGCTAATGAAAAAACAATTTGGCTCCACAATATCAACAATAACCATTGGACGGTAGCGATTCCCGAAGATGCGATAATCCCCGTTGGAGAGGAATCCGGCTGCCGGGAAACCTATTTTCTCATCAATCCCTAGTTTTCATTCTTTTCGTTTTTTTCTTTTCACTTTTCTTTGGGCAATCGCACGTCTGGGTGGTCAGTCGTCTTTTTATTCTTGGCGTTGGGAGGTATGGCTATGAAAATTTCCATGGAAGCGGAATGGAGTATGTGGAAAAAGCGGTGGAAAAGACTTGACGTCCTACGCTTTCTGTTTTTTTTGGAGTGAAATTTTCAAGCCCATGGGACAACAAAAGAGAAAGCAATCGAAGCAAAGGAGTCGTAAACGTAGGGGAATGAATCGTTTTATTGCCCCACAATTTTCCAAAAACCCGGATGGTTCTTTGTTTATGATGCACCATGTCGATCCCTCCACGGGGTTGTACCGGGGCCGTCAGGTCATTACCCTGGACCAATAGATTGCCCATGGATAGGATTTCTCCCGTTATTGCCATCGATGTGATGGGTTCAGACCTTGGTCCGGGAGAAGTAATTGCCGGAGTTAAGGGGGCGTTGGAGGATCGGAATGATTATCGGATTATTCTGGTGGGAGACGAGGGGCAAATTCGTGAGAATCTCAAGATACAAAATATAGGCGATGATGCTCCCGTTGAAATTGTTCACGCTTCGGAGGTTATCGCCATGGATGAAAAACCTCTCCAGGCCCTGCGTAGTAAAAAAGATGCCTCCGTTATTCGCACCATAGAATTGGTTCGGACGGGGGTTGCGGATGCGATGTTGAGTTGTGGAAATACGGGAAGTTTAATGGCGGGAAGTCTGCTTAAACTACGGCCCATGGCCGGTGTGGAGCGGCCGACATTGGCTACGGTTATGCCGACGATGCGCCACCATATTGTCATGACGGATGTGGGAGCCAATCCCAATACGACCCCACTCCAGATGGTACATAATGCGATTTTAGGCAGTAATTATTGTGCACGGGTTTTGGGGATTAACCAACCCCGGGTCGGCCTATTGACCATTGGGACGGAGGAAGGTAAGGGCAATGAAACCTCCGTTGAAGCCAATAAATTGCTTAAAGCGATGGGGGAAATGATTCACTACGTCGGTCTCATTGAAGGTTTCCAAGTTTTTGACAGCAAGGTGGATTTGGTCCTATGCGATGGTTTTGTGGGAAATATTTTACTAAAGACATTGGAGTCGCTGGTAATTCAGTTAAAGGATTACATCCGCGATGAATATAAAGCCAATCCCTTACGCATGTTGGGAGCGTTATTATCACGGGGAGTGTTCGATGCACTCAAACAGCGTTTAAATCCGGAAAAATATGGTGCGGCGAGTTTACTGGGTTTAAATGGAATGGTTTTGAAGGCGCACGGATCCAGTAATCATCGGGCCATACGCAGTGCGGTTGGGATAGCACTTTCGGTTACGGGGAAGGGTGCACGGGAGCGCTGTCTGGAGAAAATTGAACGCGCCAACGCAATCTACCAAGCTTCTCTCTAAAACCGGCAGAGATTTTTTGAAAACCTTTTGCTTTTCGCCAAACGGTAAACACCAACGGTAAAAAAGTACCGTCACAAATGGTGAGAAAAATGGTGAGAATAAAAATCTATTCCGTCGGATGAATAGTTGTAATTCTCGTAATTTCCTTTTCTGTTTTTTGGATTTCGTGGAGAGCTTTTTCCCGGATATCCTGTGGGACGTCGGGATTTTCAAGGAAAAGTTTTCCCATGGCATCGAGGGTTTCCCGTGCTTTTTCGGACATCATTGCGATGGCTTTTTTTTCGTCTTCATTCATTTTTGTGTTCATAATTAATTAAGTTTTAATGGTTTACGATTACGGTTAATTTTTTACTATAGCAATTATATTATTCCGAAATTTTTTCGGAAAGTTTGGAATTCATCGGCCGTTTCTTTTGCAGCCTTGAGTAAGAGAGTGAAAGAATGGAGAATGTTTTTGGTGACTTCAAACAGTTGAAGGATCAGTTTTTCGATTGCCTCTAAAATTTCCTTGGCTACGAAGGCTACCCCTTTGAGGATTGCACCTAAAATTTTCCCTAAAATCTCAAAGGCTTTCATGATTTTTTGTCCTACCAAGTCGATGTTACTTTCGGTTGTTTGAAAAATTTTTCCGGTTTCCGAGAGGTGTTCGCTTTTAACTTCAGAGGACTGACTTTCCTCCTTTTCGATCGTAGGGTCAGGCAGAGTCGATTTAATTGATGGCACCAATTCTTTTCCATGGGAAAGGGGATAATCCTGATTCCGTTGATCGATCTCGTTTACGTCTATTGGTGGTATATCTTCCATAAGATTTTATTAAAAATTATTTTATTTTCAGTAATATTTTTGTCATTTTGGATTGTTTAACATGGCTACAAACATTGCTCATCGATGCAAGAGCTTTGCAATTGATGCGATCGCTTGTCCTAACCTCTCTTCTATGTTGGGGTGGGGTGACGTAAAATCTCCCTTTGTTTTCTGGAAATTTCGGATCGAAATTAACCATGAAAATTTCCCCAAAAAATATTTCTATCATTTCGTTTAAATGTTTTCCGGTTTAATTTTTGAAATCTCCGCCTTGAAATTTTGAAGGTTTTCTTTTACATTATCCGCAATATCTTTGCCTGTTTTGTGCAATTGAGTGAACCGATCGATAATGGATCTTATTGCTTCATACAGTTTTCGGAGCAACGATGTTAACGTTTCCATGAAGTTCTTAGCTAATTTTGACAGTCCCTCGAAAAGAGTATGCAAAGTTTTTCCTAGAGAATTGACGGCCTGGATAACTTTTTGACCGCACTCATCGACTTTACTTTCAGCTTTTTGTAAAATTTCCTTAAGGTTTCCGAGGCTTTCGCTCTTGACCGCAGAGGATAAACCTTCCTCCTTTTCGATCGAAGGATTTGCAGTATCCAACGTAATTCCTGGACCTTGTCGGTCCTTATTTTTTTCGGACGCCGAGAAACCTGTTCCAAAATTTGGTTCTCCAATATTTATATTTGATGTATCCATGATGGAAACAGGCTACAATTAGGGAAAAAAATGTAAAGATATTTTTTTTAAAAAATTAATTCTCATAAAAAAAACGATTAAAATCATGAACTTTAGTAATCTTTCTATTGTTTTTCTAAAAGATTTTCATAACATAGCCATCGCTTTATATGAGGTTTCGAAAAAGGAAAGAAGGTTTTACGTTAGTTGAAATACTAATTGGACTAGCGATTGCATCCATAGCTCTTACGACCATATTGGGTTTTGTTATGGTCACCTTGAAGGTTTGGACGGAATTTTCAGGAACGCAACATAAGGAGCAGGCGAATCGGGAATTGGTTGTCCCCCGATTTTTGAGCCATGAAATCGCGGCGATGATCATGAATCTAAATGAATTGGACGGAAACAACAATGTTTCTTTCCGGAAATTAAATGGATCCATAGCCGTTGAAGGAAGCAATGATGGTTATTTTTACTGGCAGTCGCAGAAACCGTTGCCGTTTCTCAAGGAGGACAACGGTGGTATTACGGAATGTTGGTTAAAATTGGAGGAGGCCAAGGCGATGTCCACCGGTACGGCACCGGATTTAAGGGAATTGCGGCTCTATTACCGCAGTTTGAAACCAGGGCAAAGCCCTAATTACAGCGGACTAGCCGGGAATGCGGAACATTCCGTCCTTTTATTGAGGGATTGTGTGGGGCTTAATTTCGGTTATGTGGACAAGGATTATTCCTCCGGAGGGAAGAAGTGGTGCGTTAAATACTACAGTACACCCCGATTCCCGAATTTTAATGGGGAACCGGCTTTGCCAGAATTTATTCAAATACTTACACAAAAATAGGGAAAATTTCTTTTGTGTAAGGCTTCAAAATAGGATTATTCTTGTGAGAAGGAAGGGTTATTGTTCCAGTTTTTCGCTCATCGAGATGGTGGTCATTTTAGCGGTGCTGGGCATACTTTTTTCCCTTTCTTTTGATAGTCTCACCCGTCTGCGGGAAGGAACGTCAAAGGCAAAGGCGATTGCCCATTTGAGAACCATAGCGATGGCCTATCGCCAGTATATGGACGATAAAGGCCATCCGATTCGTTGGAAGGAATTGGATGAGGTCAGGCCAGGAGCAGGAGGCTATGACGTCACATTAATCGCCGCTGTTTTGGCGAAGGAGGGTTATCTGGGGGCTGTAGATGCCTGGTCCTGGGACTTCGACTATCGGGTGAAGCGGTACCTTTCTTCGGGGAAACCCATGCCATTGAAAATTTGTAATATCACCCGGAATGGCAGTGGGAATATAACATCGGTGAAGGTCGACACTAATTTCTGGGGGCAAAGTGGGAACGGATTCCCGGTCAGTGTTTGTGCGATGGTAGCCGGAGATGGCATGACCAATGATGATTTTTTAGCTAATCCCGGTGAAGTTCCGTTGGCCTTTTCGCGGGGCCTGCGTTCTAAGACTGCGCCTGGAACTTGGATTGATTCGAAAATTAATTTTGATTTGGGTGGAATCTTTGGGGAAAAAGGTGGTTTTATTGTATTTTTTGACGGTCACGTGGAATGGTTTGAAAATTTAGGCACCGGAGCGCTTAGGAAATATGGTACCGGAGCAAGGACCAACAAAATTTATGAGGCGATTTTGAGTGGGGGCATAACGGGATCGTCCATTCCCGACCATGCTTATTTTCTTTCCTGGAGGGGAGGGGCGCCAGAGTGTGATTATTTTTAGGGAAAAAGGACAGTGTTTCCCGAATAAATCTTAAATCTACGGGAATTTTTTTATAAATTTAAAAAAATCTTAACGAAAAATAAATACGTTTAAAAGTACTTCTTCCCTGGGCTTTTTTAATTGAACAGATCTTGTGGTCGGGATTCCATAAAAATTCACATTTTATTGGGACTCGGAAACGTAATTTCTTTGACAAAAATTGGTATATTTCTAGTCGTGGAACTGCAATGGATGTGGAGATTCGTACCCGTGGTGTCATTAAAGATATTTTCCGTGAATTGGGGCAGATGTCGGGTTTTATTCCCGGTATCGGACCTTTCCGAGCGGAGCCGCTGGACGTCTATGATGGCCGACCCTCCGACGATACATTGCAACATATTACCATCTTCTTTGTCCACGAAAATGGTTCCCTCGAGAAAGCCGGTATTCTTTCGCCCCGGGTATTGTTTTCCCGGGTCCGGGAAGAACCGTCCCATCCCATTGTTTACTTTTCGCTGAGATTGGATTTTTTACGCAATTTCGATGGTATTGCCAGTATGCGCTACGGCCAAGAGGTCATGCTCGAAATCATTCGCCGCCACTTTGAGACGTTAAATGACCGAACCATTACCGTCTATTTCGAACACTGTAGCCGTTTTGATTACCATAAGGCAGCCCTATTGGCGGGTAGCATACCGGGTTGGGTGACCCACCGAAGTGGATCCGGCCGTGCGTTTCGCGGGATGAAAGGACATTTCCTGGCCCTAATGGATCGATTTTTGCACTGCAAATACCTGGGGGAAATTCCTGCCGAAGACCTCTTCCGAGCACAGGGAAAACTTATGACCGTCGATGGCGTTACCTCCCTTGTCCCCCGCTATTTTACTGAGTACCGCAGCACGACCCTTTCTTTTATACGCCTCTGGAATTGCGATCTGCGCTACGAATATGTCTACGATATGGGCGGGAAATTTTGGATCGAATCGGCCCCGGAAGCCAGTCGACTGTACGTCGAAACGGCCAAAAAAGTCCATCCGGAAAGGGTAATTGCCTTCGATGAAGTGCGTGCGTTTTTACAGGATTACCAAAGACGCCTTAGGGAATAAAAAATAAAACTTTGTAATTTTACAGTAAAGTTAATGGGGGTCGAAGGAAATGGTCCACGGGGAATATGATAAAATTTTCATGGCGCAGAAGAACTTGTAAAATTATGAACCCATAGTATCATGGAGCGGGGAATGGAAAATGATCAACATAAATAAAAACGTCACACATTCGCATCCCATAGGGCCACAGGAATTACAGCCATTGGGTACACTCCAAGAAAAGAGTATGATCAATGGATGTAAAGCAATTAGACAAAATATACACGTTGGGGACGCCGTCTATTCGGTCACGATGAAGAAATCGAAATTATTCTGGAAGAAACCGAAGGTGGAAATCCATAGTTTGAGTAGCAGGCGAACGGAGAGTTTTTCGAGTAAAATGCAGATGGAGGAGATACACAGTCTTGCCAAGAAAAATAGGGGGAAAAAAATAGTTGTAGAAAAAAATATCAATGGTTCTATTTACGAGGTTTCGATGAAAAAATCGAGATTTCCCTTTGGGAAAACAAAGGTAAAATTAACGGAGTTGGATAAGAGACATACCGTTGTCGCTGAAGGAAAAACTTTTACCTATAACAAAGGGAAGCTCTTGGAGGAAAAATTGCAACAAATGTTCGACTATTTTGCGGTGGAAGGTCATTTATCCAAGGTGCTGAATAAGATGGCAACGGAATTGCGGGGACACTGGCAACCGGGCATTTCCAAGGAAATTGTCCTCAATCAATTTCATTACAAATTAAGTATCATGCGGCCTAAAAAGCCATTATATCCACTGCAAATGGAAGTTGCGTGTTCCATCCCGAAGGAAAATCGCCGATGGGAAAAGCGCTACGATGTGGCTTGGGATTTGAGCAATCGAGACGAGATCCTGATGCAGGCTAAGAAGGATATAGCCCGTGCTACCAAGGAGAGTGAAGCGAGAATAGTAGCGGAAATCCTGGCGAAGGAAATTCTTACGCAGGAAATTTTAAACAAAGAAATTTTCCAACAAACCATGGCCTCTACTCCTAAAGCAACAACCAGTAAATAACAAAAAATTAATTTTTTTAAAAAATACCTTGCAAATATTTTTAAAATTTTTACCATACCAAGCACAGGAGTAAAAATATGAGTATATTAAGTTTCAATAGTTTTAGTAATATAGACCTAACTGATCGCGGTGACGTGACTGTTAAGAATTCAATGATATTGTATAACAAGTTATTACGATTCGCAAAAAATGTGAATAAGGAAGGAGGCGAAGGGAATGTTAGTGGTATTTTTCAGGTAGGAGACGTAACGTATGATGTTAAAATAAAAAAAGATGCGGAAAATAAGCCACAGGTTACAATCAATCGTCTTGACGGGCGAAGAGCTGCGACTCAAGTTTCTGCCGAAGAATTTAGCAAGAAAACGATGAAAGCAGAAAATAATATTGATGAAAAGGTTGATGATGAAGATGAATATATTATCGATATAAGTAATCATCTTTATGAGGCAATATCTGAAGATTTCTCTCGTTTAGAACAGGAAAAGGCTTCGTCCGCATCTACCTCCGGTGAAATACCACCGCCGCCGCCTCAGCCTTAGCCGGGAGGAGAGGTAGCTGGTCAAGACACAGCGTA
>JAISMD010000059.1 GCA_031276935.1 Puniceicoccales bacterium | reverse complement strand
TGCCCAGGATATGAAAATTACAGTAATAACTTCCAAAGCCCATCCGTAGATTTCCGGTTTCCGGTGCGCTACTTTTATAGTCGACGCAATCCCGCACGATCCCTCCCATCAATCCAATGGCACAGGTACGCTTTAGGATGAAATTATCGTAGGAAGTATCCAGGCCAAAGCATGCGATACCGTCATCGGAATGGTAGTGTTTACCGCCCTCTTTGGAATAATGGATTGCCCCATAGAGTTCGAACGGATGGGAACGATTATGGGGAAATATTTTTTTCGCCTCAACGGAATGTTGCGTCACCGAACTGTCCAGAGCGCGTACGTGATTTTTCAATAGGGAAGCGAGTTCGCCGTAGTGGCTTTCGAAGGAGAAAAGAGAACTCTGGAGAAGGAATACCCCTAACAGGGAAATTTTTTTAGATAACATTTCCGTGAAACGCTAGTCATTTTACGGGAAAAATCAAGAACGGATATCTTTTTGTTGATTCATTTTTTAAAACTTAACATAATACATCCAGCGATGGACTTTCGATCGCCGACGTATTTGTGGGTACGGCATTAACAGTTAATCATCTATCGATGGCCTACGGTGACCATCGGGTTATGGACGATCTCAGTTTTACGATTAATACTGGGGAAATTTTCCTGATCATCGGGGGCAGTGGTTGTGGAAAAAGTACGCTCCTTAAACATTTAATTGGCTTAGAAAAAGTGGAGGATGGCGTTATTTTGTACGGTGAACGGGATATCAATGCGTGTCTGCGATCGGGGAATAGGGCACAGAAATTCGGTGTCTTATTCCAAAGCGGTGCCCTTTGGAGCGACCTTACCATCGGAGAAAATGTTGCCCTGCCATTGCGTTACCACAGCGATTTATCGGAGAAGGAAATTGAGGAATGGGTATCCTTTAAATTATCGTTGGTTGGGCTGAGCGGTTTCGAAGATTTTTATCCCTATGAAATATCGGGAGGAATGAAGAAACGCGCCGGTTTAGCGCGGGCAATGATTTTGGATCCGGAATTCCTATTCTTCGACGAGCCTTCCGCCGGACTCGATCCCCTGACGGCGAAGCGATTGGATGACCTGATTCTCGAAATACGGGATTGTCTAGGGACGACGATCGTGATGGTCACCCATGAATTGGCGAGCATATTTGGGATAGGAGATCGGGCGGTTTTCCTCGACGGGGCAACGAGGAGCATACTGGATACGGGGACACCGAAATGGTTGTTGACCCACGGACATGAGCAGGTCCGACATTTTTTATCACGGGGAGAATTTCATGACTAGAAAAGCGAATCCATTGGCCGTTGGCATTTTTGTCATCATTGCGCTGACCATTTTGACGATTACCTTCATCACCCTATTCCCTGGGAATATTTTTCAGCACACGACTTCTTTTGTGTTTTATTTCAAGGGTTCGGTGAATGGTTTAGATGTTGGTTCTGCGGTAAAGTTCAAGGGCGTACGCATTGGTAGTGTGGAGTCCATCGATGTGCTTTACGACCCGGAAACGGGGGAAGTTTCCACACCGGTTATTGCGGAAATTAATACGGTAGTATTTTCTCCGTCGGCCCAATTACTACCCAAATCGGAGCGGAATGATTTTTATCGACGTCAGATTATGAGTGGTTTGACGGCGAAGCTAGGGATGGAAAGTTTGGTGACGGGAAAACTTTTCATTGAACTCGATTACCTACCGGGGAATTCCATGCGTTTTTACGGGAAAAATGGGACCCATTTCCCGCAAATTCCGACCCTAACTTCCGGAATCGAAAAATTTATTTCCGGAGCAGATAATATTATTAAGAAGTTTAATGACATCGATTTCCAAAATATATCGGATCGGTTGGTATCGATTTTATCCAATTTTGATCGGCAGTTACAAAGCGTCAGTTTGGATGAATTGGTGGCGAATCTTTCCAATGCGGCTGCGGGAGTAGGGTCTTTTTTCCATTCGGACTCCGCCGGGAGTTTGGTGGATCACCTTAGGGCTGTGGTGGTCGATTTACAGCAATTTTTAGCGCAACTCAGTGGAGTAATTTGCCGGGTTGAGTCGGATATTTCGACGACGACCCATGGGATCCGTGGAGCAGCCAATCAATTTACGGAGACCTGTAAGGACGTTTCCGATCTACTGGATTCCCAATCGGATGTGCGTAGCAGTTTTAAGGCGTTTTTACTGACGGGGGCACGGGCTTTACAGTCGTTGCACCACCTACTCGATCTGCTCAATAAAACACCAAATGCCATTTTTGCAGGAGTTGATTATGAAAATAAAAACTGAAATCCCCCCCATTCTTCTAATGGTTTTTATGCTAAGTTCCGGCTGCACACTTTTCCGTGCGACACCGGATCGTACCCGTCTCTTCGACATTGGTTTTAGGGGGGAGCAATCTTCGGCCCTATCGGTGGATTATGCAGCGATTTGTTTAGTTCTGGGTCATTTCCCCGATCATCTCGATGCCCCTCAAATTGTGACCAAAATCGGTGAACATGAGTTGAAAAGCGATATGCGTTACCGTTGGGCGACCCCTCTTTCGGAGAACATTCTTTCCATTGTACGGCAAAGCATTCAACGGGATTTTCCCAAGGCTTCTGTCTTCGAATTCCCCAAGGAAAGTACGGATAAATTCGATTTTACCATACGGTTGGACGTCGATACTTTGGAAATCGATGAGGTAAATTCGCGGGTTACTTTTGCCGGTGCGTGGATCATTTTGAGTGACCGAAACGAACGCATTGAGCGTTTCAACTACGAATTCCAAGAATCCTTTGGAGGTACCGTCGATCGCTACGGCGAAATGGTAGCCAAACTGGAACAGGTCATTTTACATCTAGGTGCTGCGATCGGAAGGCAACTGGATCTCGTCCTAATGAAAAATCGTGAAACGGATGGAAAACAGACTTGATTAAATGGAGTATGGCGATATTTTCCAACCATGACAAAGATTACCATAGGTGACATTGTAGGGCGAGAGGTTATCGATTCCCGGGGGAATCCGACGGTTGAGGTAGATGTTATCCTCTCCAACGGAACCCGTGGCCGAGCATCGGTACCTTCGGGGGCGAGTACGGGCGAACGGGAAGCCATTGAATTGCGGGATAAGGATGCAAACCACGAATTTAAGGACATTGATCCCCAGAAACGCTATTGCGGACGTGGAGTATTGGCCGCTATCCATAATATTCGGGAACGGATTGCACCGGTACTCATTGGCCTAGAACCCTTTGATCAGAGTGGCATTGATGCACTCATGTTAGCGATCGATGGCACGGATAATAAGAGCGAGTTGGGAGCCAATGCCATTTTAGCGGTTTCCTTAGCCAATGCGAAGGCGGCAGCGAAATTCCTAGCCGTTCCCTTGTATCGTTACATTGGAGGAGTAAATGCACGCATACTACCTACGCCTATGATGAATGTGCTTAATGGTGGAGCCCATTCCGATGCCCCCATTGACATCCAGGAATTCATGATTATTCCCCACCACGCTGAGAGTTTCCGAGAAGCCCTACGCATGGGAGCGGAGACTTTCCATGCGCTGAAGGCGGTACTCAAGGGGCGTCACCTATCTACGGCGGTGGGGGATGAGGGCGGTTTTGCTCCGAACTTAGCTTCCAACGAAGATGCTTTGGAAGTGATTGTTGAAGCCATAGAAAAGGCCGGTTATAAACCCGGTGATGACATTGCCATTGCCCTCGATGTTGCCGCTTCGGAATTCTTCAATCGGGAGGAAAATTTATATATTTTCCATAAGTCGGATGGGAGTCGCCGTCGTTCGGAGGACATGATTGGGTGGTACAAGGAACTGTTGAAAAAATACCCCATCCATTCCATCGAAGACGGACTCGACCAAAACGATTGGGATGGTTGGGAGGAATTAACCGATGAACTGGGTGACGATTTACAACTCGTTGGCGATGATTTATTTGTTACCAATCCTAAATACTTGGCCCAGGGAATCGAATTAGGTACGGCGAATTCGATTTTGATTAAGGTAAATCAAATTGGTTCGCTTACGGAGACACTGAATTGCATTGAGTTAGCTAAGACTTCGGGCTATACGAATGTCATTTCCCATCGATCCGGGGAAACGGAGGATACCACCATCGCCGACATTGCCGTTGCGACCAACGCGGGGCAAATTAAAACGGGATCCATGAGCCGTACGGATCGTATTTGTAAGTATAATCAACTCCTACGCATCGAGGAAGAATTGGGCGACGGTGCAG
>JAISMD010000033.1 GCA_031276935.1 Puniceicoccales bacterium | reverse complement strand
ACCCGGATTGGAACGCATCCGTCTAAGTAGTGTGGAGTTCAAGACTCTCAGCGACGATGTTTTGGAACAGATGGCTGATCCGAAAAATAAATTGGTGCCCTACCTCCATCTCCCCGTTCAATCGGGCAGTGATTCTATTTTGCGGAAGATGGGGCGGCATTACACCGCCGCGGAAGCGCAACGATTTATTGATCGCGTGGCGCATTACATTAGCGATGTGGGCCTGGGTACGGATTTGATGGTAGGGTTCCCGGGGGAGAGCGATGAAGATTTCACCGCTTCGGTACATTTTTTACGGGAGACGGCATTGCATTACGCCCATATTTTTTCCTATTCTCGCCGCGAAGGAACACCGGCCGATGGAATGGAAGGACAATTTATAGCAAAAAATGAAATTGCCCGTCGCAGTAAAGTATTGCGCATGGTCAGTGGAGAGAAACATCGCCAATTTTTGGAACAGCGGATAGGTCAGGTAGAGGAGGTATTGTTTGAGGATAGGGAGGCGTTTGGTTTCCCCGGATTAACGGCAAATTACATCCGAGTTTTCGTCCCCGATACGCGGGAAGATCTCACCAATCAGCTGAGGAAAGTCCGTCTTTTAAAAAATTGTGGTACGTTTATGGAGGGTGAAATTATCCCCTGAGTAATTATTCTCTGAATCGGGATGGAAGGGAATCGTCGGCGAAGATTGACATCTCCCATTGAGTGAAAATTGACTTGTCTCCGTTTGTTAAAAATTTACCCTAATTCCATGGGGATGGGACAAAAATGGTTATTGGGACTGGGCATATGTTTAATGGGCGTTGCGATTGAAGCGGAACCGGAAGGGGAAGAAGGAAAATCTTTTACCATGCCCTATTGGAAGAAAACTATTCGCAGCATGCCCCATCTCCTTAAACGCCACCATGATAACCGTGAAACACCAACACCACCAATACCACCGGAAACACCGGAGCCACCGAAGGAAAGGCATGTAAAATTTAATTTGGATCATTATGAAAATATTTCCCAACCAAGACCGATTCTGCAAAGGAGAGTTAAATCAATGGAGGTTCATGAAAAAGAAGTTAAGGAATTAAGAAAAAATATGGAAAAAGTAGAAGATGAAAAGGATGGAGAGAGGCGATTAATGGTTCCCGAAGGCTACGTCATAAAGAATGTTCCCGGCGATGGGCTATGTGGCTATTGGGCGGGATTGGTGGCCAAAAAAGCCAGGGAAATAGAACAAACGACGGCTACGATCGGGGTGAGTCGGGAAGAAGTTTTCGAACTTTTGGGAAGGCTTTCCCGACGCATAGGTCTTATCTTTGAAAAACAGAACAAAACGGATGAAGAAAGGGAAATTGTTGAAGAAATTGACCAATTAATTCGCGATGGTTATGCCCAAAATTTTCAAGATTTGTGCAGGAAAACCCGGTCGGGCCAGATGCAATTAGATTCCCCATTGGCGGTCCTATTGGCGAAGGAATTGGGGCACGATATTATTTTGGAGACGGAACGTTTTGTACAGGGTAGGATCATCCGAGTACGGCACGTCTATCGCAGCCATAAAAATGCTCAAGTTATTAGGATTTACTACATGGGAGGGGGTACATCGGGGCACTACCAGGCGATTATTCCCCGGGGGATAGAAGTCCAATATCGATAAATATTCTTATTTTAGACGGTCAATCATAAAAAAAAATTGAAATAAATGAAATTAAGATTTAAATACAAGAAATGGATAGAACTTTTTTTTAGCATGGAAGGATTTCAATGAAAATGATTTTCGCAAAAAATATGATTTTAAAATTTTGTGTTACGGCTAGTTTAGTATGGGGTACATGTTGTTGTGTTCATGGAATTTCCGACAAGCCAAGGTCACAGAAGAACAGCACAACTAAGTCGCGAGTCTCTCCGTCACAGAGCAAAACACAGCTTCCCTCCAATCCAAACTTATGGACGCCGAACGAGAAAAACAAATTATCTGGCCTTAATAAAACCTTCTCGGGAAAAAGGACAGCTAAGCAATTAGTGTCTCCGTCACAGAACAAAGCTCCGGTTTCGCAGCAGAAGCTACCCCAATTCTCGCACAAGATATTTGATGTTCCCCCCGATGGAAGATGTGGTTGGTGGGCTATTTTAGCTGCCTACTATGCATCACTGGCCCCTAACGCTACAACCATTAAAGTTTATCTTAAAAAAACAGGAGAAACAGAAAAAACAGGAGAAACAGAAAAAACAGGGGAAACAGGAGAAACACTAACTAGCTTAAATATCTTGTTAAATAGGATAGCCGATGGGGTAAGTACAGCATGGAAGGATAGTGGAGCTGACAAGTCATTGAAGAAAAAGTTTGAAGCACTTTCTACAAGAGAGTTTGAAGCACTTTCTACAATGTTGCTTGTAATGGCTAACGAACAATATAAGGAGCTCGAATTGGAACCAAATAAGAAATTAGGAGACCTCAAAGAGAACGAACAAAAGGTTGAAGCATTGATAGAGCTTTTAAGACAAGGAAAAATACAGTTTGACGATATTTTTCGGTATTTTGTCCAACTTTATTTGGGGTGCAATCTCAGAGTCCTTCAAGAGACGAATGGTAGTTTATCTCGCCAAGATGGGAGCGAGTCTAATCCAGAGTGGCCAACGCTCTATATTCATTACACCTCATCGAATAGTGGAAATAGCGGCCATTATAAAGCGATTCTACCTTCTAGGATAGAAAGCGTGAAATTCTATGGCGAAAGGGATGATGCGGAGCTTAGAACTTACTCAAGTTGGACAGGGATCAATATAGAACCGTTGTAGAAAAAATAAACCAATATGCTACAAATGGGAAACCCTTTGGCAAAAAGTAATTTGTAGGGTCTGTAATTCTCCTGGAACGGAAATGCTTCCCCGGAAAATCTTCTCTGAAAAATACGCTCGGAAAATCCCTGTGACGAAAAATATTGATTTCTCTAAAAATCGTCGAAGTATTTTCCTTCGAAGATAGCTTTACGGTGACTTTACCGTAGGAAAATTTTTCTATTTTTTGCCCGGTGGTGTAATGGTAGCACAACGGATTCTGGCTCCGTTTGTTTAGGTTCGAGTCCTAGCCGGGCAGCCATGCCCTACCGTTTTTATTTCCTATTGTTTTTACTTTTTCCTTGCCTTGCCGTAAAAATTTTTATAATACCTGGTACCATGAAAAAATATTCATTATTATTCGTTGTTCTAAATTGTTTGTTGTGTAGTTTTTCCTTTGCCTCGGAGAGTTCGTTCCCTACGTCAGCAAGTGACGATGTCGAAGGAGCTTTTCAGGAGGAAGAAGTTGTTGGCGAAACAGAAAATCCCGTTGCAAAAATTCGTGCCTTCATCGAAATTCTAGACCTCTGCAAATCTTCGCTCGTTGCTTCCGTTACTGGAATCGACCTGAGCGAGAATATCGGTCAACAGGTGCAAACTCATATCGAAAGAATTAACGCATGTATTACGCAGTTACAGGGAAGATTAGCCGACCAAATCATTCCCGTCGTCGAGCGATCGGTGCAGGTCGGGAAAGACCTGAAAGCAGCCGGGTTTAAGGGCATGTTGGATGTATTTGTGCGGGAGAGCGACAGTATGTTAAAGTTTCTCGATAGCCATAGGGAGAAAATTGAAGAAAAATTGAATAGCAGAATCTATGAAGGGGCGAAAACGGGTATCAAAGCAGCGATGCAAGCGGCGGTTGGTTTAAAAGCGATTGTTCTTTTCAAGGAAGCTTTTGGTTGTAATTGTTGCAATATTTCCTAGGCTCTAAACTTTAGTTTTTTGCCTGAAAGGCATGGGCAGAGCCGTAGCTACACGATAGATATTGCTTTTGTTCCTACCTTTTCAAATTCCCGAAGACAAAAAAGCGGAGTCGTTCAGTGCGTAGAACAGCGATCTTCTAAACCGAAGGTCGGGGGTTCGATTCCTAACCGAGCGGCCGCTTTTTTATTATTTTTTACTTGGTCTGCCGTAAAAATTTTTTATAAAACATGGCTGTCATGAAAAAATATTTATTATTACTAATTGTTTTGAATGGTTTGGTTGGTTTTTCTTTGGCTTCGGAAGGTCGTCACAATAGATCCGTGAAATTGTTCCAAGAATTTTCAGAGGAAGAGGAGGAAGAAGAGGAAAATGTAGATTTCTTTCAGGGTTTATCCTCCCAGGTTTTGCGGACGATGGAAGATTCCGATCTAATCCTTGAGGATCCATCTGACGGAGAGGAAGAAGAATCCTTTCGGGATTTATGGGCGATGGAAGATCCCGTCCCGTGCCTGGAGGGTTTAGGAGATAATCTGAGAGCGAGTGAAGATTTGTTCACGAGTTTCATTGAAAACGTTAATTCGGATGAAAATTTAAAGAGAGATGTTTATGGGACAATCCAAAGTTACATCGAACCCATTAATGAGCGTGTTATTCAATTACGTGTCAGATTAGAGGAAGAAATTATTCCCCAAGTCGAAGGTCTAATTCAACGCGGTGAAAATCTGGAAGGAATCGACTTCGGAGAAAAGGTGGATGATGCATTTATGCAGGAAGGCATAGAGATACTACTGTTCCTCGAAGCCTGTAGGGAAGATCTGGATAACGATCTTTATAAAGATATAAAATTGGGTCTCCACATAGAAATCAACACAACGATTAGGATAAAATCCCTATTGAATTTATGATGCATACCGAGTCCCAGATTTTTTTTGGGGGAAGATGGGGGTGGAGCTATAAACATACAATAGATATTGCTTTTTATTTTTACCTTTACAGATTCCGAAGGCGGAGAAGGGGGAGT
>JAISMD010000054.1 GCA_031276935.1 Puniceicoccales bacterium | reverse complement strand
TCTTTTAGAAAGTATAAAGTAGCTTCCGAGCGACGGAGTATTATGAAGTTCGTTATAGAAAAAGATGTTCTCGTTGCCGGATTGCAACAGGTTATCAACGTCGTTGGAACAAAGTTGACCATGCCCATTCTTTCCAATGTTCTCATCGAAGGGGTAGCCGGTCACAACCAAATCGCACTTTCGACGACCAATCTCGACATGGGGATACGTTGTGTGATTCGGGCGGAGGTTACGGAATCGGGGAGTATTACCCTACCGGTGAAGAAATTCGCTTCCATTGTCAAAGCCCTACCCCATAGGGAAGTGACCTGTGAATTGGAGGGCGACCTGTATCTACACCTGACTTCGGGAAGTTCCCATTTCAAGGTTCTCGGCCTAGGGGCTAACGATTTCCCTGCCCTGCCCCAATTCGAAGTCGAACAGAAAATTACCATCAATCAACTACAATTACTCCGCATGCTCCGTAGCATTTCCTATGCCCAATCCAAGGACGAAAATCGCTACATTCTCAATGGAGTCTATTTCCTCGTCGAAAACGGTAATGTCAATTTTATTGCCACCGATGGTCGTCGTTTAGCGCTCATTTCCAGCGAGGTACCGAGCTGCAATTTGGAAAAAAGTGTCATTGTGCCGGCGAAGATGATCGGAGAATTGGAACGTACTTTGGGCATTGGGGAAGGTGTACAAATATTGATGACGGACAAACAAATTGCCTTTGCCATCGATGTGGAGGCGGATAACGCCAATGGTATTTGTGACCATATTTACATCGTTTCGAAGATCGTGGAGGGAAAATATCCCAATTATAAACAGGTCATTCCGTCCTCATCGGATTACCGGGTTCGGTTGGATCGGGAACAACTTTTATCCGTAATTCAACGCGTGGCTCTCGTTGCCGATGAAAAAAATTATTCCGTACGCCTGAAGTTAGCGGACAATTTATTGGAAGTTTCGGCACGTAGTTCCATCTACGGTGAAGCTCGGGAAAATTTACCCATTTCCTATGAAGAAGAAGCGGTAACCATTACTTTTAATCCGCAATTTCTGACGGATCCGTTGAAAGTTTTGACCAACGATGAGGTGTATTTCGAGTTTAAAAACGATTTGAGTCCGGGCATTGTCAAGACCAACGATACTTTTCTCTGCGTAATTATGCCCCTTCGCAGTAACTAACGAATACTTTGGGACATCGGTGGAGTGGGGTTTTGGAACAAATAATCTCCCAGGACTTTTGAAAGCAATTTGGAAAGCAATTTACAATAGAGGGTTTTCGGTTGAAGGGAAAGGTTTATGTCCTTTGCAACTGGGTTGGGATTATTTTTTCCTATTACTTGCCGGTTTATGTACCATTCCGCTGTGCATTACACCGCCGTTGAAAAATTACCTGCAACGGGATGAACTCATGGGTACCTGTATTCTAAACGGAGTGGTGGGTACGCTGACGATTCTTTTTTTATTTTGGTTTTGTCGATGGAAACATTTACCGCCGATCAATGTATCCCGATTGCATTTTGGGAAAATTGTAAGGGAAGGGAGTATTTTTTTCCTGGTCCTATGGTTGAGTGATTTCCTTTGGGAAGCGGTACTTTCCCTGTTGCAACAACGATGGTCCATCGAAATTCAGGAACAACCTTTGATTCGATTGCTACGTTCCCAGGGGAAAATTCGCAGCGATCAATGGTTAGGGATCATGGGTCTCGTTGTTTTCTGCGCACCGATTGGCGAAGAAATTTTCTTTCGCTATTTTCTCTACCGTTTCTGTAAATCGTTCCTATCTCCAACGGGAGCCTGTTTCTGGACAGCGTTAGTTTTTGCCTTCCTGCATTTTAATTTTGGGGTATTCTTTCCCCTTTTTATCATGGGTGTGGGACTCGTATTGCTCTACGAGCGTTGCGGAAACCTAATACCTTCCATCGTGGTACACGGCGTATTTAACTTCCTTTCCCTTTGTATATTCCTATGCCAAAGTACGGTAACGGTGGAGTAATCACAGGAATCCCATGATGGATTTATACAATGGAGTTGAATGTTTAACGGAGGAGGCTTTAGTCGCCCTTGGTGAAATTTTTGGGCAATCGTTGAAGGACGGAGATGTGGTTGCTTTATACGGTGATTTGGGGGTTGGAAAGACGACATTTACCCGGGGGATCGTCCGAGCCTTGGCCATTGATGAAAGGATAACCAGTCCGACTTTTACCATTTTAATGCGATATTCGGGGATAATGGATCTGATTCACATTGATGCCTACCGTCTCGGAGAAGGGGAATATTTAGGAATTTGGGATTACCTGCAACGTCCCAGTATTATTGTTGTGGAATGGCCTCAGCGTTTGGTGGAATTACGGGGAAATATAACGCACCCTATTTTTATAGAAATTGGGGAACGTGGGGAACGTTGGGTACGGAGATTGGATAATGAGGTATAAAAAACGTTGTCTTTTTTTTTGGATCTTTAGAGTGAATTTATGGTTACGAAGATTGGGAGGGCGACGGAGGTTTTTAAAGTTATTAAAAATTGGTTTTTAACCGGACTATTTATTCTCCTCCCCCTGGGGATTACGGTTATTATTGTTTCCCTTCTTTTGGATTACGTTGGGGCGCCGGCGAGTAAGTTATTACTGGACTGTTTCGGACTGACCATTCCCGATAAATTTTGGATGGGTACGGTGGTCAATCTTTTTTCCACGGTTTTCATCGTAGGGATTATTACGCTTCTCGGTTTCCTTTCGAAATATTTCCTAGGCAGAACGATTATTCATTGGACGGAACGGCTCATCGACGGAGTTCCCTTCGTGCGGGGTGTTTACAAAACGGTCAAACAAATTGTCGAAACATTTAGTAGAAATCGGGAAGCTGTTTTTCAAACGACGGTACTCATCGAATATCCCCGGAAAGGGTTATACGCCATTGGATTTCTGACCAGCGAAAGTGAGGGGGAAGTACAGGAGAAGACGGCGGAAAGCGTAGTTAATGTTTTTCTTCCGACGACGCCGAATCCCACCAGTGGATTCCTATTATTAGTCCCGCGCAACGATATTATTTTTCTAGATATGACCGTTGCGGATGGAATGAAGATGATTATTTCCGGGGGAGTTGTTAATCCGAATTGGCCTTCCAACAAGAATGAACAAGTCCAAAGTAAACCGAGTAAACCGGTTAGAAAATCGACCGGCGAAGAAACTGCGAAGAGACCCCGAAGACAATCGGTTAAGAAGATCAACTCGGGGGATTAGGTTTGGGATATCGTCCGAACGTGGAAAAATATTTTTTGGGGAATAGGCGTTGATTCCCCGATTTTGTTTTTTAGAAGATAGAGCGAATGTTGGAATCCAAATTTTTCATCGCCGGCGGTGATCCTTTTAGCATTAGGAAGCGGTCGGATAGTATTATTCAGTCCTTTGGAGACGGAGAAATTGAGGTAATCGATAGCCGTGCCAGTGGTACCGCTGAGGCAATACAGGAACTGAAACAATGCTGTGAAGCCCTACGTACATTCCCTCTTTTTTCCGAAAGAAAATTGGTTTGGTTTCGCGATGTTACATTTTTAGGGGACGGTGTTGTGGGGCGTTCGGAGGGTGTTTTGGAGTGGATTGATGAACTACAACGCCTATTGGAAAATTCAGAGGGAGTGGGTTGTCTCATTACGGCGGGCGTAGTGGATAGGCGGCAACGGACGATCAAATGGTTTTTGGAGCACTGCAACGGTGAGATTTTAGATATGCCCAAGGCGATGGGGTGCGAACGCTATGTCCTCGATGCGGTGAAACGGGAACGTAAAAAAATAAACCCCAAGGCATTGGAGATGTTTCTTCAACGGACGGGAAACGATTTAATGGCGGTGGATGGGGAATTGAATAAGTTGCTGCTCTACCTAGGGGAAAAGGTGGAAATTGAAATACGGGATGTGGATGACATCGTCGTTGATTTACGGGAGAACGATTTTTTTGAGACCATTGATTCCTTTTTCGGAGACGATAGGGAAAGATTTCAACGCCATATTTACCGCTACTTTTCTTACCGGGAAGAGGGACGGCCCCTACTGGTTGCCCTGCAAAATCGCCTACGTCTACTGATTCAATTGTGTTATTTTTACGAAAAGGATGGAGTGGAAAGCATTACGAAATCGACCTTGGAGGATTTGGGTAAGCGTTATGGGAGTTTATATTCGGGGAAAGCGGGAAGTATTTTTACTCAAAATCCATGGTATTTAGGTAAGTTACTCGCCATTGCCAAAAAATGTTCCCTGGGGGAATGGATTGCTTTTTATACGGAACTCCTGGGGGCGGTGGTGGAGTTATCGATGCGCTACGGGCAACAGCGGTTCGTTTTTGAAAAACTTTATTTTCGCCTGGGATTGGCGATGAAGTTTACGGCGATTCGTACTTCCGCTGGAGGAGAGGCAGTTGGATGATAAGAATTATTCGTAGGATTCGCTATGTTCTGAAGAAATGGAAGAGGTACATACGCCGTGCCATTGACCGGGGTATACAATTCATAGCCGATGTGCTTTACGATCGAAGGACGACACCGTTGGCGAAGACCATTGGTTTTATTTTAATGCCCTTTTCCTTTCTCTTCATTCTCATCGTCAAGCTACGCGTCTGGTTGTACGGCAAACGGTATTTATATTCCCAATCCCTGGGTTGCCACGTCATCGTTGTGGGGAATCTTACCATGGGCGGTACCGGTAAGACACCATTGGCGGAGTATCTCGCTAAATTACTGCTCTCCATGGGACGGAAACCGGCCATTATTAGTCGGGGATACAAGAGTAAGAGCGAATCGAAATATCGAAAATTTTGGCGTTGGCTAATGCACTTACCGCCCAAACCTCCGAAGGTCGTGAGCGACGGCGAACGCATTTTTTTGAACTCGGAACTTGCCGGAGATGAACCCTACATGTTGGCTAAAAATTTGAAGGGCGTACCCATTGTGGTGGACAAGGATAGGATAAAAGCAGGGCATTATGCCATCAATCGTTTTGGGGCAGATCTTGTGATTTTGGACGCTGGCTACCAATATTTGCGACTGCGTTCGACGCTGAGAATGGC
>JAISMD010000042.1 GCA_031276935.1 Puniceicoccales bacterium | reverse complement strand
TGAGCGCCAACATGTCGGCCATGCTATCCGAATTCCCGACCTCCTTTTCACTTTCGCCGTAGAAACCTGGAAGATGAATGACTCCCACTCGCCATTCTCTTTCCCCATCCGGAAGATTAAAAATTTTCCCACTGGCACGACTCTCCATTAACTCAATTTCGTCGCGAATGAGGGGTACCGTTTTCAGTTCATTGATGTCACCGACGGGCTGTATCTTAATGAAAACTCGCGTTCCCTTTGCCCCACGCAATAGCTTCGTGATTTTGTTGAGCAACATTCCCGTCGTGTCGACGTAGTCTTCATTTTCCTGGGCTATGGCAACGATGTGATCGCCGATCTGTATGGCCTTACTCTTCGCCGCCGGACCTCCGGGAACGAGCTCCTTAACCACACAATGACCATTTTCATCCCCCAAATAGGCCCCAATTCCAACAAAGGAATGGTGTAACATATCCCGCAAATCTTCCATCGATTCGTGGGACATAAATGCCGTATGGGGATCGTAAACCCGGGCCACACTGTTCAAAAATTGTTCCTGGACAATCCATGCTTCCAATTGGGCAACGTTATTGAGAAGGCTCTGGTACCGCCGTTTAATATTTTTCTTCGCCCGCTCGATTTTCTTCTCCAAGGTCAACGGTAATTTGATATCAACGCCATCAAAATGAAGGCGATATACATTACCAACGGCGTAGCAGGGAAGCAGTAAACTGCGGTTAAATGCGAAAACTTCCCCGACATTGAGGGGGACGGGACGGTGTACTTTCGACGGCTTTTGCGGTTCTAAACGACACGCTTTGGCCAGGCGGTAGCGGTACAAAATTTCCCGAAAAAACAGTGCAATTTTTCGATTTTCCTCCTTCGAAGAAGCGTCGATAATCGCCTGTTCCCTACGCCGTTCCGCGGATTCCTTCAACACAATTTCGTTGATAATCTCAAAGTTCAAACGATTCGTCCACAGCTTTTCCAGAGCCTCCCGATGGCGTACAAAATCTTCCTTTTCCCGGTCGAAAATAAAAATTTCGTCGGAATATAAATCAAATTGATTGCGATCAATGTACTGAAAAATCCAACGGACACGATCGCGAACCTTCTGGCGATATAGGTCAAAAATCGAAAACCCGGGTGTTAAACTCCCTCCGTTGAGAAAAACGTCCAAAGTGGAGGCAAAACGCTTCGTAAAATCATCGATTTCGCTCTGCAACAGAAACATCTTGGAAATGTCAATGTGGGTGACGTACTCCTCAAGAATTTTCTTAAAATCGAGATTTTTAAGTTTTTTGTGGAGGTAGTGGACTTCCTCGAGGCACTTCATCATACAGATGGTCTCCAAACGCATGGCACTGCTCTGCTCCAAGGAAGCAAATTGCGGTTCCTTAAAGGAAATATCCGCATTAGGTTGTTTATTTTTCCCGTGCTTAAAAGTGCGGGAAACGGAAGTTTCAACGCATAGATTTCCCCCGTTTTCCCCTCCGTAACTCCGGCAAAAATAGGCAAAAATAACGCCCCATAATAAAAATCTTTTCCAAATCGACATCATGGAATATGGGGTCATTATTTCTAGGCTTAAATTTTTAGCAAGTTAATAAAATAATCTTGCATTTATGCGGACAAAAATAGCTTTAATTTCCACAGGCAGGCATAGTATAGAGGTAATACGCGAGCTTCCCAAGCTTGAATCGAGGGTTCGATTCCCTCTGCCTGCACCACGATTTATGCTTTTCCGGTTACCACCGATAAGACGGTCGCAATGGCCGTTTTTACGGAAATTAGATTTCTTTCCATCACTTCAATGTCAGTGTTTTCCGAAGGGGCATTGACCTTTTCCTCTAAAGCTTTCTTTTTAGCTTCGAGATTGTCCAATATTTCCTTCCGTTCCTCCGGAGACATGGATTGTACAATCATGGCAATGGCCGCAGAAGCCGTATGCATTTGCTTAATCTTTTGCCGATCATTACTGTTTTCAGGTAAAAGATTTATGGCGATCTGTTCCACTATATCCGCTTTTGTTTGGGAAAATTTTTCGTCCGCCTCTTCAAATTTTTCCAAAAAATCTTCAAATACGGGCAGAATTTCTTCCCGATCGCTTAGGGCAAGTTGAATCAATAAATCTTTCTTAACACAATTTGGTATTTCCGAATTACTTAAATATCTCCTCTGCCAATCCTGATCCTGTCCGGAAAACTTTTCCAATGACTCATTTTCCGGTTCACCTAATTTCTTTTCGCTTAATTGGGATAACATCGTATGCGCTTCCAACCAATTTTCCAAATTTTCTCGCGCCTGAACTTTAGCCGATGATGACGTTACTTTATACTCCATCGTTTTGTATGGAGCAATAAGCGCTTCACCTAAAATTTCCCTGAGAGCTTTCTTGGAATCTTCAAAATCATTTTTGCTGTTCGCATCGGCCATTCTTTTGTACAACTCTTGTCCATCTTCGACGTTTAACGAACGAAACCTTGCCATGTCGATTATGGCCTTACTGACTGTCCCGCCTTTCTGTTGGCGAACCATCAAAAATTTTCCATCTTGGGTGATCGCCATTCCATCCTTACTCTTTTTAACTTCCGCATCGAGCTTTGAGTAAATATCCTTCGCTGAACTCGGGTTACTAATGTTAATTTCCATGAAAAAAATCTACAAATAAATCGCTATTTGTCAAATCCAACCTCCCGGCAATGGATGTATTTTCATCGATCGACATAAATATTCCTAGTCAACGCTATGGATACTCTTATATTGCTCCCCCAATGAGTGATTTCGAAAGCGAATATAATTTTGATGAGGAAGATTTTTTCAATGATCACTGGTCCGAAAAAGATTGGAAACTCTATTTGGAGAAAGCGAATCTACAGGTATCGCTCTTCTTAAATTTATTCGTTTCGTCGAGAAACATCGTCAACCACATGGAGCATATCGCCATCCAAATGGGTTGGACGAAGGAAAGGGAAGGGCATTTTCCCGATAATTTCTTTCGCAATAAGGGTTCTCCCGACACAATCCATACCCATCCGGTCACCACCGTTACCCGGGGACTTTACCATTTCCTGGCTAAAAATTGGGAAATTTTTCTCGAATCCTCCCAAATGACGGACGTTAAACTTTGTTGGCTCTACGCCCAATTGCTCAACAACGGTGAACGCAATGCCCTCTACGCCATATCCTGTATCAATTCCGGCGACGAAGCCCTAGCGATTTGCCATTTTAAAAACGCATTGCAGATTCTGAATTTTACCATGGAGGTTATCCAAAAAATCCCCAAGAATGCTCAAAAGACAACTATTCTTTTCCACGACGCCCTCATCGCCTGTTTCGACCTACGGGAAATTTGGATTAAGGTAATGGAATCTTGCAAAAATCCAGAAGAGAGCGAAGATAGCGGGGAAAATGAATCCTAGTTTACCTCCACTATTGATTGTCGACGACGAAAAAAATACGCGGGAAGCGTTGAAGAAATTGTTGTCACCGGAATTCGACATTTACATCGCAGCGGATTTGGATGAAGCTCAACAATACATTCGCCACCAACGCTTCCAGGTCATTCTGACGGATTTACGTCTCGGTAACAATACTTCGGGACTCGATATCGTCCAACTTGCCGTGGAAAAAAATATCCACTGCATTGTCATGACCGCTTTTGGAGATGTGGACACGGCCGTCGGTGCCATGAAGAGCGGTGCCTTCGATTTTCTCACAAAGCCACTCAATTTCCAAAAACTTAAAATCACACTTAAACAGGCCATCTCCCACAAAATCAATCAACCGGTACAAAATAATAAATCTCCATCATTTCCCTCCCCGAAAACTAGGGTAATTTTTAGTGAACATTCCTGCTTCAAACGCGTCCTCGAAGCCGCTACTAAAATCGCCGATAACAACGCAAACGTCCTGCTTTTCGGCGAAACGGGTACGGGGAAAGAAATTCTTGCCCAAAGCATTCATGAAGCGAGTAAGCGTAGGGATCAC
>JAISMD010000039.1 GCA_031276935.1 Puniceicoccales bacterium | reverse complement strand
TGAGCGCCAGATTAAACTGCGTAACCTGGGAGGACTCATTATCATTGATTTCATCGACATGAAAAATCTCCGCGATCGGAGGAAATTGTACGAGCTCATGTGTAGTCTATTGCAAAATGATCGGGAAAGAACACAAATTCTACCGATTTCGGCATTGGGTTTAATGCAGATATCGCGGCAAAGGCATTCCCAGAGTACGGCACGGGATATGCGGGCGACCTGTCATTACTGCAATGGGCGCAGTTTTGTGAAATCTCCCCGCACGGTTAGCATTGAAATTTACCGTAAATTGATAAATATTTTAAGAAAATACGTCGGTACGGTTTCGAGGATACGGGTATATCTGCATCCCATGGTTCTAGATTTTCTGCGGAATGCCTACGAAAAACAACTCCTGGAAATTGAAAACGAATATGGGGTCAAATTAATTTTTCGCGTTGATCCTGTTTTTCACATTGAAAACTTTCGCATCGTTGATTTTGATGGCAATTCGGAATTGAAATGAAGAGGGTTGCCGTTTTATGTGGAGGCGGGAGTTCTTCGGAACGGGAGGTATCCCTACGCAGTGGGCATGCGGTTTTCGAGGCACTCAGATCGCGGATCGACGTGGAATTATTTGCATTGGAGGCGGATATCCTTCCCCTTGCATTGGACCCGGAACGCTTCGTAATTTTTCCCATGATTCACGGCGAATTCGGTGAAGATGGCCAGTTGCAAACCCTCTTGGAAAGCAGAGGTTTTCGCTACTGTGGTAGCAATGCGGCGGCAAGTCGACTTTGCATGGATAAGATGAAGGTGAAATACCGGATGCAGGCACTGGGGATTTTGACTCCCAAATTCTACGCCTACGGAGGACAAAATTTCACGGAACTTTGGGAAAAAATAGGCGGACCCTTCGTGGTGAAACCCAATGATCGGGGGAGTAGCATTGGGGTGGTGAAGATTAGCGACGAAAGTGATTTCAGGAATCATGGGGAAATTTTAAGGAAAAAGACCTGTTGGGTGGAATCCTGTAAGCGGGAGATTTCGATTCGCAATTGGTTCATAGAGTCCCACATCGCAGGGAGGGAGATTTCGGTTAGTATTTTGGGGACGAAGGCTTTACCGGCCGTAGAGGTATGCATTGGAACGGGTTTCTACGGAACGGGTTTCTTCGACTACGATCACAAATATACACCCGGTATGACCGAGTACCTCGTTCCGGCTCCCCTTAGCCCGCAGGAAACACAGGCGCTGCAAACAATTTCGGAAAGGATTTTCCGGGAATGTGGTTGTCGAGATTTCGGGCGCCTTGATTTCATTTTCGACGGGAAAAATTTTTATTTCCTAGAAATCAATACCATTCCCGGTATGACGGCAACCAGTATGTTCCCGAGAGCGGCCGCTGCCCAAGAAATTCCTTTCGACGATCTCTGTTTAAGGATGTTGGGTTCGGCTCTGGAAGGGGACTGATCCGGGTTAAATCGGGTTCTATGCGAATGCGATGCGAAAAGAAGATTGAAAGACAAAAACCTTTGCCACATAATGGGACGCCATTGGATGTATTTTTTCCGTAGAAAGTCAGACCCCCACGTGAAGCAAATCCTAGCCAAGGGCCAAAGGCGATCGCCATCCCCAATTCCCAGAGGCCCGATGGGGAAGATTATTTTCAGAACAATTTTTTACGGCATATTTTTGCTAATGGGATTCGGTTGCGGGAAGGTGGTTTGGGCGAGGAACAAGGATCGCCTTAGAACCTGGTGGAAAACGATTTACCGCCAACCGTTGGACCACGTCGCTTTCCAATCGGACGGCGTTCTAACGGCCCAGTGGGCGAAACCATTCCTCCACGATTTACCTCGGAACGTGGATATTATGGACATTGATATCTTTGCGATTAGGCGGAGGATTGAAAGTTGTCCGCAGGTTAGGTCGGTGGTTGTGGAGCGGCAATACCCCGACGTGGTGAAAATTACCGTTCAGGAACGGGTACCCATTCTTCGCCTATTGATCAACGATGGTCAATCGCCCCGGGAAATGCTCATTGACAAAGAGGGGGTTATTTTCCACGGAGAAATGATTTCCGAAGCGGAACGGCGTGCCCTACCGTTTTTGGGCGGAGTTATTTTAAAGCGGACCAAGGATGGATCCTACGAAAAAATACCCGCCCTGGATAAGGTGTACCGATTGCTCCACATCGCCAGAACAAAATATTGGCCCATATACGCACAAATGGAAGTGATTTCCATTGAAAAATTGAAGAAAAAAACGGTTCCCTGGTCCAAGATTAGTGTACGTTGTCAGTGTGCCTCCGCGATTATTTTCGGAGATAACGACTTCGATGAACAACTTAAACGCCTCGATTTTATCCTTAATACGCCAAAAATTCGTAACCGTTTACCCGTGGAACGCATTGATTTGAGTTTGGGAGGTGATGCCGTCGTGAAATTCGGGCCATAAAGTTTTCTTTTGTTTCATTGAAAAGATTAAAAATACATCCACATTGGAAATAGCCTATGCATGCGAATAATTTTTTTGATTTACCGGATAGTTTATATCATTTTTCCCCATTTTTCCCGGCCGATGAAGTCCCTTGGCATTGGTTAGGGACTTTGGAAGAAGCACTCCTGGCTCAGAAAAATTGGAAACGGAAATGGACGTCATTTTTCCGCTGGGGAAGAAAAATTTTCCCCGAAAAACGATCCATTTTTTTAGGGAAGAATGTTTTCCTTGGGAAAAATGTACGTCTACCGCTGAACTGTACCATCGAAGACAATGTTTACATTGGCGCAGGGACGGAGATTCGCAGCGGGGCATTGATTCGAAAAAATGTCATCATCGGTGAAAATTGTGTCATCGGCAATTGCTGCGAAATTAAACATTCCCTGCTCATGGATAGGGTGCAGGTTGCCCATTTCAACTACGTTGGCGATTCGATTCTGGGCTCCGATGTTCATCTGGCTGCCGGGGCGATCCTTTCGAATTTGCGCTTCGATGGGAAACCCGTTTCGATCAAAGTCGGTGAGGAAAAAATAGCAACCGGACTCCGGAAATTCGGTGCCATTCTGGGGGAGCGGGCCCAGGTGGGTTGCAACGCGGTTTTGTTACCGGGGACGTTATTGGGAAAAAATTCCATTGTTTCGGTGGGGACCGTTTTTGGGGGATTTTTGGAGAAAAATAGGCGGGTATACCGGCCCCTCGAAAACATTGTCCAAGAATAATAGTGTCTTTTTAGGCACGGCCGAGGTATTTACCCGTATCCGTACTGACCCGTATTTTATCGCCTTCCTTGACGAACAGAGGGACCTGCAGGGCGAGACCGGTTTCGGTTTTAGCCGGTTTTTGTACGTTGGAAGCCGAATCTCCCCGGATACCTTCCGGAGATTCCGTAATGGTCATTTCAACGAAAGCGGGCAGGCGTACTTCCACCGCCTTATCGTCGACGAAAAGTAAATCGTAGCTGTGGTTGGGGATGAGGTATTGTTTTTGTTCGGTGACGAGATCCCTGGGCAAAACGGTATCTTCAAAGGTTTCGGGATGCATGAAGTGGATACCCTGGTCGTCGGAGAAAGAATATTCGAGGGTTTCCGTAGAAACATGGCAGAATTCCACATTTTCCGTGCTGCGGAATTTCTCGGCCGTCGAAGAACCCGGATCGAGATTTCGCAGAGTCGTTTGAATAAATCCGGCCTGCCGTCCTTGGGTACGGTGTAGCATCTCCATGACCAGATGGGGAACGCTCTGGTACATAATTACTCGGCCCTTACGAATTTCTGTGGGTGACGCCATGGGAAAATCCATTTCCAAAATTTTTCAAAAAAAATCAAGCACGAAAAGTTTTCTCCTGTGGGTTTCCCCATTAATATTCCGTGGCCCGATGGGCTGGGAAAGATTTTTGCATTGCCTTTGAGCCATTTATATCACGCTTTTCCTTTCCAGATGATGATTTTGTATCGGCTCCTATTTTTACCTATTTTTACGGTAGTTTTATTGAGGAATTTGGGGAAAATGTTCAAACGGGGAGGCTATACCCAGGATTTGGGACATCGCTTTGGGTTTTTGCCCTACTTTCCGAAATCGGAGAAAAAACGTCTATGGATTCAAGGGGTGAGTGTTGGGGAGGTGAATGCGATTGCGAATTTCGTTGCCCTGTTGAGTCGGGAGTACGAGGTTGTTTTGACCACCACCACCACCACGGCACGTAAAATTATTGCCGATAAACTATCCCAAAATGTTTTATTTCACGGTTATTTCCCCTGGGACTTTTGGCCGTTTAGTTCCCTCGCTTGGCGACGGGTACAACCGGATGCCGTCATTCTCGTGGAGAGCGAATTGTGGCCGGAACATATCTGTCAGGCGAGGAAGAGAGGGATTCCGATTTTCCTGGTCAACGCCCGCCTATCGGATCGTTCTTTCCAGCGCTATGCCTATTTTCCCCGCTTTGGGCGTTGGATTTTCGAAGCGTTAAATTTCGTTGCGGCTTCCTCGGAGGAGGATCGCAAACGAATCGCTCATTTTTATGGGGGAGAAATTGAGTCCTTTGGGAATATGAAATTTGATCTTGGGGCGGTCCTACTGTCACCGTTGGAGCGGAAAAATTTGAAAAAAGAACTCGGTTTTGGAACGGATACGTTTGTGATTATGGGATGTTCCACCTGGCCCGGAGAGGAGGAATTACTGCTAAAAGCCTTCCGGGAAATTCAGAAAAAAACGGAGAAAAAAGAACGTAAATTGGCTCTATTACTTGTGCCGCGCCACGTGGAACGCCGTCGGGAATTGGTGAAATTATTGGAGAGGGAAAGGGTTTCTTTTTCCCAGCGTTCCCTAGGGGCAAAGGTCAAGGGCGTCGATGTTTGCCTGGGGGATACGACGGGGGAGTTACCCCGCCTGATACAGGTTGCGGACCTGGCCTATATTGGAAAAAGTTTGTCTCCCAATGAGGGCGGACAGAGTCCGTTGGAAGCGGCAATGGCAGGCATTCCCATTGTTTATGGCAATCGCATGACAAATTTTCGTGATATCTGCAGCCAATTGGAACGGGAAAATGCCGCTTGGAAAGTGGAAAGCGAAAGCGAAGCCATCGGGGCCATCGTTGAATTATCGGAAAATGCACAAAAACGCCAACTGTTGGCAAAAAATATTAGCCGTTGGTTCAACAGTAATCGGGGGGCGTCGGAAAAAACCTACGCCTTCATCCGTCGACAGTTGGAGCATTTTTCCTAGATCGGGAGGTTCCGTGGCATTATCTGGTTTCGCCATTGGTTCGTTAAAATATTGACAAAGGCAAAGGGACCCACAAAGCTAGGAAAAGGGGATGTTTTTTTGTGAGCATATTCCTTGAAAATTTACGTTTTTTTTATTTTCCCCGGGATCGGGAAATGGCATATTTTCACAGAAATGGAAACACTGGAAAGCTTAAAAGATTTGTTAAATCGCATGGCGAAACTGAGGATATTGGTCATTGGGGATTTGATGTTGGATCGGTATATTTTCGGCGATGCCCATCGGATTTCTCCGGAAGCACCAGTACCCGTTGTGGATGTGGAACAGGAAAAAGCGACCCTCGGTGCCGCTGGAAATGTGGCTTTAAATCTGCGTTCGATCGGCATCGACGTCGAAGTTTTTGGGACATTCGGTCGGGATATTTATGGGGAATATTTGGAGCATTTACTGGGAGTGCACGGGATTCGTTACCATTCGAGTTGCCGGCGTAGGGACATTCGAACGATTCTAAAAACACGGGTTATCGTTCGCAATCAGCAGCTATGCCGCTTGGATATTGAGGATTCCCCCGATCGCTATGCCCCGGAACAGGGGGATTATTTTACCGATTTATTGACGCATGGGGGTCGCTACGACGGCATTATTCTTTCGGATTACGGAAAAGGGGTGATTGGCCAATCCACTGCCGATGAAGTCATCCGAATGGCTCAGGCAAACCATAAAATCGTAGCCGTCGATCCGAAGCCGAAAAGTCGGGTACAATTTTTAGGCGTGGATCTGCTCAAGCCCAATCGGAGCGAAGCCCTCCAAATGCTCGGCGATTACGATGGACGGGGACATTTCGATGGTGGGGAAGTTTGTCGGAAGCTTTTCGCGAAATACTATCCCAAAAATCTCGTGATTACGCTGGGTCAGGAAGGAATGCTCGTCGGAGCAAACGGGGAATTCGTTGGGCAAATCGGGAGCAATGCCCGGGAAGTATTCGATGTTTCCGGAGCGGGAGATACTTCCATTGCTTTTTTGACGGCGGCTTTAGCGGCGGGGGAACCGATTATTCGGGCGGCAAAATTAGCGAATTTTGTTGCGGGAATTGTGGTGAGTAAGGTCGGGACGGCGACGGTAACCACGGAGGAAATTTTAAAAACTTTTCCTCGCTGAGAACCCCTTATTCCTCCATGATCCGCTTGGATTTGAAAATCCTTTGAGAAAATTAATTTCCCCACGAAAAAATCCCGGAAAATAGAAATTTCCAAGCCAAATACTACGATAATTTTGTTTCGTCGAAAATAAATTTGAATAAGCGGAAAAACTTCCTAGAGAGTAGCCCATGATTATAACGCCGAAGGTTCGTGGTTTTATTTGTGTTACGGCTCACCCCGAGGGATGTAAAAAAAATGTTTTAGATCAAATTATTTACAGCCGTAGTCGGGAGGCGATTAGCGATTCTCCAAAAAAAGTACTCATCATTGGTTCGTCCACGGGGTATGGTTTAGCCAGTCGCGTCGTGGCGTCCTTTGCATGTAAAGCGGACACCGTCGGCGTTTATTTCGAACGTCCTGCGCTCGATGGTAAGCCGGCTACACCGGGTTTTTACAATGCCCGCGCCCTGGATCATTTTGCCCGGGAGGAGGGGCGAATTTCGGAGAGTATCAACGGCGATGCATTTTCCGATGAAATTAAGGAAAAGACGATCGAACTCATTGGGGAAAGATTGGGTAAAATTGACTGTATAATCTATAGTCTAGCGGCGCCACGGCGTAGGGATCCCGTTTCGGGGGAGATTTACAAATCCGTGTTAAAGCCGATAGGGAATGGTTTCAAAGGGAAAACGGTGAATATGGTAACGGCGGAGGTTTTGGATATCGCCATTGATCCGGCGACGGAGGAGGAGATCGAGGGAACATGTAAGGTCATGGGAGGAGAGGATTGGGAGCGTTGGGTGGATCAATTACTTGCCGCGAATGTTTTAGCGCCCGGAGTGCGGACCTACGCCTATTCCTACATCGGTCCCGAGGTGACCTGGCCCATCTACGCCCAGGGTACGATCGGTAGGGCCAAGGATCATTTGGAACGGTCGGCGAAACAAATCCAGAGTAAATTACAGCAGCTGGGCGGAACTGCCGGGATCTCGATCAATAAAGCGGTGGTGACGCAAGCTAGTTCGGCCATACCCGTTGTACCGCTTTACAATTCCCTATTATTCAAAATCATGAAAAACAAGCATATCCACGAAGGTTGCATTGAGCAAATGTACCGCCTATTTTCTTCCCATTTCGACGGCAATCGCGATGCTCAGGGCCGTATTCGTTTGGACGATCTGGAAATGCGGGAGGATGTGCAGCGGGAGGTGAAGGAAACTTGGGATAAAATTTCGACGGAAAATTTGCGGGAATTAACCGATTTCGACGGCTATCGCCGCGATTTTTTGAATCTATTTGGTTTCAACGCGAGTGGTATTGATTACAGCAAGGATGTGGAAATTGACTGAAGGCTATAGGGGTAGAAAAAGATCAAATTAAAACGGAAATGGAAACGGTTGTAAATTACGGATAAACGGTGGAAGGCACTATGGATTCAGCGGAACTGAGGCAAAGTTTTTTAGATTTTTTCAGGCAGAGGGAGCACAAGATCGTACCATCGGCTTCCCTGCTTCCGGAATCTCCGAATCTGCTTTTTACCAATGCGGGTATGAATCAATTTGTTCCGATTTTCCTGGGGGATCGGGCGATTCAATTTCCGCGGGCTGCGGATACGCAGAAATGCATCCGTGCGGGGGGCAAACACAATGATTTGGAAGATGTGGGCTTCGATACCTACCACCACACATTTTTCGAGATGCTGGGAAATTGGTCTTTTGGGGATTATTTCAAGGGGGAAGCCATTGATTTCGCCTGGGAACTTTTGACGAAAATTTGGCATTTTCCCAGGGAACGACTCTACGTTACCGTCTACTCGCCGGAGGGAGATGATCCTGCCCAGTTCGATCGGGAAGCCCATGACCATTGGGCCAATATTTTCGAAGCGGAAAACCTGGATCCCCGGGTTCATATTTTAAAATTTGGTAAAAAGGAAAATTTTTGGATGATGGGCGATACGGGTCCCTGTGGACCTTGCAGTGAAATTCACATGGATTTAACGGAGAAGGGCGACAGCCGAGGGCGGCTCGTGAATAGGGGTTCACCGCTTTGCATTGAGATTTGGAATCTCGTTTTTATGCAGTTCAACGCCCGGGCCGACGGCACATTTCTTCCGCTCAAAAATAGGCATGTGGACACGGGAATGGGCTTGGAACGCATTGCCGGAATTGTAAAAACGACCCGTAATTTCTCCGATTATTCCAAACTTCACTCCAACTATTATAGCGATTTATTAACAAATATTTTTGAAAAAACAGGGAAGAAGTTAAAACTATAAATGAAAAAATCAAGAGAATTTTTC
>JAISMD010000012.1 GCA_031276935.1 Puniceicoccales bacterium | reverse complement strand
GATTGTAGTTCTCCGAAGGAGTTTTTTTGAGACAAAATAGGGAAGATTCCATGCGTAGATGAATCAGATTCTCCAAGTAACCCAACGTCAACGGATATTCCCATGCCCGGGTATAATCTATGGCATTGAGATCGCCCCGCTGGTAGGTATTGGAGACTCCCCCTTTGGAGTGGAGTAATTCCGTAGCCGCAGCGACCATGGGTACACCCAAGGATAGTAGTAAAATAGCAAGGGCCATATGGGTGCGCCGCCAATCGATTAGAGCGGGCATGGAAGCGTCCCGGTTGATCTGCGCCGTGATGCTATCGATCCAACAAAGATCGTCGTGGGAGGATAAATAATTCACACTTTGAGCCGGGAATTTGGAACGGAATTTCAATGATCCCTCGACGAAGTAGCGGAGACCATCCCAATTCCCATGTCCCAAAATATAGTCCCTAATGAAATTACGATACTCATCATTCCAAGCGAGTAACTGTGTCTTCCGCACATCGTGGCCCACGTAACTGCGGAAACTCCACGGCTCGGCAATCATAATGAGCGAAGGTTTAATGCGCTGCAAATATAGCCGCAGTTCATCCAAGAATTCTAAGCCAACCAATTCCGCTAAATCGAAGCGAAAACCATCGACATCGTAGGTACGCAATAGGTACTCCAAACTATCGCGAATTAATTTCCGTACCATGGGACGTTCCGTAGCGAGATCGTTACCGCAACCACTGTAATTCAGCAGGAAGCCATCATCATTGCGGCGAAAAAAGTATTTTTCATCGATCATGTGTAAATGGTTAGGTTCTCCCACATGGTTGTAAACCACATCCAAAATCACCGATATATTGTGGCGGTGAAAGGCCTCCACAAGGTCCTTGAACTCCCCCACTTGACTTCCCTTTTCGGGTTCACTTCCGTAGGCACTGGCCGGTGCAAAGTAATTGATCGGCATATAACCCCAGTGATAATCGCTTTGCCTTTCACCATCGAATTCCTGGATCGGTTGTAATTCAATGGCATTGATTCCGAGATTCTGTAAATAATGATGCTCTAAAAATTTTGTTAGACCACGGAATCCCAGTTTTTCCACATCCGGAATTTCCCGGACTTTAGTAATTAAATCCCGTACATGACCTTCGTAAATCACCAATTTTTCCAATGGCACTCCTTGGAAATGGTGTGCGACTTCCTGGGTCGGAACAACGATACCGGGGCCATTCCTACTCACCAATGCCCGGGCGTAGGGATCCACCACATCCCGGGAAAAGAATATGCCATTTTCACGCCTCTGAATACGGAATAAATAGTAACCATTGGTCAAATCCTGATCCCATTGAGTTTTCCAAATACCATTCGCTTCTTTTTCCATGGATCGGTTCTGGTATTCTCCCCCCAAATCCCGCTTCCAAAGAACGCTAACTCCCGAAACCCTCGGTGCAAATAGTGCGAAATACGTTGTACCGTTCTCCACGTACGCCCCTAATTTTTCGTCGGAATAAAGTGAATCGAGGAGACGTTCGTCATCGATAGCGATGCGTTGGTTGTGCCCTATCAATTCTGCGAAATCTCCCAACGCAAAAATACCCTTTCTAAGGGAAAATTTGACCATATGTTGGCCGGTTTTCTCCCCACGATATTCCAAATTCATTAGATTGGGACTAGGGATAACGATGTTACGGCAGAATCGCGGTAAAGGCTGCCATTCCCAATCCTGGGAAACAAATTTAAATTGGAAATGGGAGGGTAATTTTCCCTTCGGAATCTCCAAAGCCAAGCAATGGCATCCTCCGATTACCGCAGGTTTCAATTCCCAACGGGACGTTTGGCCCGCCGATAGCCATCCATTGATGTCTCCCGCTAAAAAGAATTTTTTCTTGGAAAGAGTTTCCCGTTCCCCACTAAATAGTGCAAAAACAATGGTTCCATTTTCTTCGTAATAGCCATTGGTTTCGGCGATTTCCAACGGTAATGCCGGAGAAAACTCTGTGGAACGAAGTTCCCCATTGATCAATAAGCTTCCCAACCTTTCTCCCCATATCCGGGAATCCATCTGTTCCCGAAAAAATAATAGTCCGCATACCCCATCTAACCATGTCCCGTATAATAATTCGTTTCCCATCGGAACCCTATATTAGGCGGAAAATTGTGGTTTTCAAATTTATAATGAATTTAAGGTAGGACGAATTGTACGGGATTTTCCGGGGAAAATTTCAAATTTTTTTCATTTTTCATGGCACGGAGTAATTCATTTTGCCATTTTTCCAGTTGCGTGGGAGAACCTTTGAGAACGATTTTTAATTCGGTTTTTTCCCCGGCTTTTTCGGCTAAAATATTCGCCCAACAATTCTTTGTTTTCCCATTGAAGACGGCAATGGGAGCTCCGGGATAATTTTCGTGGATGGAGGCAAATATTTTCTGACGGGCGGAATGAGAATTTTCGATGAGACGGCAATGGCATAGATCTTCGTCGCTAACGGCGATGGCAGCGACCTTCGTCTTATACTCGTGGAAACCAACAAAAATAAAGGGTTTAATACAAAGCGTATTCCATACACTGTCCGAAATAGTTCTAATTTCCATATGGGATGAAAAATTGAAAATAAGGTTAAGAGGCACTTTTTTTTGTATGTCAAGGAGATTTTAATCTTGAAATTATTTCCAGAATTTTTCTCTACAAATAAGTGTTACGATTTTTATACCTATTTTTAATTTTTACTTTCCTTCCCCCGGGCCAAATTATGGCCAATCATTTGGACCACTTTTCCCTCCCTCTGTTCGACGGGCAAGGGACAAAATTTTGTAGTATTTCCGGCCAACGGGCGGATTTATCCGAGGATAAGGTTTTTGAAATTTCCGACATCTCGATCCAAACTTTTAGTGAAAAGGAAATGAATTCCCCTCCGCTTTTCGTTATCAGCGATCAGGCTAGGGTAAATCCTTTGGAAAATAGTGCTTCCGGGGAAGGTTTTATTGCGATTACCAACGGAGAATTCTCGGCAACGGGTAGGAATTGGGAACTTTCCAGTGAAAATAAAAATTTTGTTCTAAATGAAAATGTCCAAGTCTTTTTTGAAAAACCACCCTTCGACGGCGAATAAATGGCGTCTAATTTGCTTTCTATTTTTTCTCTCATCATCTTTATTTGGAGTGGAGCATGCGGGGAGTTCCATTACGAGTGATAAATTGGAAATTTCCTTCAACGACGATCAAACGGAATTTACTTTTACCGGGAATGTAAAATTGAATTCATCGGAATTTTCAGCGGAATGCGTTGCCGCTAAAGTGACGACCTTTGGCCGTTCCCTGGACCCTTCTTTCGGCACCGAATCCATCAAGCGAATTCTAGTCACGGGTCCCCTCAATTTACAATACGGTGATCGTTGTTGTTCCGCAGAACATGCGGAAATTACCCCCTTCGATTCCACCATTCTCCTCTCCGGGGAAGCGGTGATAAGCGGTGAAATGGGCACCGTATCCGGCAATGAAATTTGTATCAATTACAAAACAAAGAGCGTCGAAATTTCCAGTAACGTTTGCAAACCCGTAACCGTTGATCTCGGCGATGGCACTGCGGCAAATGCTTCTCCGAAAAATATTACACCTCCAACCTCACCGCTTTCCCAGGAAAATAAATTTTTTGAGGAAAATATAACGGTTCATGCAATTCCGTTTTTCCCCGAAAAAATAGGGGAAATAAATAATCAAAATAAAAATCTTTTCCCAAAAATCGATTCCTTCCGCCGCTCTCCCGTGGTATTTGAAAACGAAGGAGAACCATAAATTTCCGCAAAAAAATTTTGTTTTAAGCTTCTCAACGATCCCGGATCCGCTTTACTTGTCCCATGAAACATACCCTATCCACCCATGCCCTTTGTAAAAAATACGGTGGGCGTAATGTGGTCGACGGGGTTACTCTTGGGATTTCGCCCGGGGAGATTGTTGGCATTCTTGGTCCAAACGGTGCCGGAAAAACAACGACCTTCCACATAATTGTTGGTCTCATCGCCCCCGATACGGGAAATATTGAACTCAATGGTCAGGACATTACGGCGCTGCCCATGCACAAACGGGCCCACCTCGGAATTAGCTACTTACCCCAGGAAACTTCTGTTTTTAAGGCACTATCGGTTTTCGACAATCTGAGAATTATCGCAGAGAATCTCCCCTTCGGAAAGGATAAAATCGACACCACCATTCTCCAAACGCTCCGGGAATTAGGGATTCAAAATCTCGCCCAACAAAGGGCATACACGTTGAGTGGCGGCGAACGTAGACGCCTCGAAATTGCACGCACATTGCTGATGGAACCCAAATTCCTACTCCTCGATGAACCTTTCAGTGGAGTTGATCCCATCAGCGTCGCCGATATCCAGAACATCATCGCCCAATTGAAAGATAGGGGGATCGGTATTCTCATTACGGACCACAATGTCCGTGAAACTCTGGCAATTGTGGATCGGGCTTACCTCATTCACGGTGGGAAAGTCCTCTGCGAAGGCGATCATTCCGTTCTACTGAATGACCCCCAAAGCCGCCTGCTGTACCTTGGCGAACGTTTTTCGATGTAATACGATGAATCCTATATTTCCTCCCTTAGATTTCGAACGCATTAAATGGGTCATTATGGGGGAAAGTACCTTTGACAATCCCCGGGAAATTCTTACCCTACCGCAGGATGGTTTTTCCTCCGGTGACGCACCTGTTTACAGCGACGGGAAAAATTCAACCGCACCCATTTCCGCAATGCCCTTCCGCACCTACGACGGTTTTGCCATTAAGAATATTCTGGGTCACGTCCTAAAAATTCCTTCCGTCCTTGCGACGCACCTTCCCGATTTCCATGGAGTCATGGAACGCCGTTGCCGAGACCTGAAAATGCCATTCTGTTTTACGGGAATTCAAAATAAAGTAACATTTCTTGGAGAATTTTGTAGGGAACAGCGGTGTAATTTCTCCGACTTGATCGTCTTCGACGACGACCTAATCGATGGCGATTTTCCCCCTGAAAAACCACCCCACCTGATCTCGAAACGCAACTATAAAGGGATTCAACATCACTTAGTGCGTCACTTTATCAACCATTACGCCGACTCCAATGGCAAAGTCCTCACCTATTACGATGAAACGGGTGAGCATAAATTCCAGTGTCCGGAATCAATCCGCTCCAAAGCCAAAAAAATTCAAGCAATTATCTGTGACATCGATGGTACATGCACCGATGGATTCAAGATCTACGGCGAAGACGGTTCGAACTGGAAACGTTTTTCCGCTACGGATGTGGATGCATTGCGCAGGTGGAATGAAGAGGGAAAATACATTTTCTTTATCACCGGAGAACCGGATATTATTCCAAAAAAATTGGGCCAATGTATCCAAATTCCCGCAGAAAATATTTTTGGCAATGCCGGGAATCAAAAAATCAATATCCTCAACCAAATCGCTCTGCAATGGCAATTGCAATTCGGTGAAATCGCATACATCGGCGATGATGTGAATGATCTGGGAATTAGCAAATACCTCATCGCAGAAAACGGTATTGTTGGTTGTCCCGCCAATGCCATGCCCATGATCAAAACCATTCCATCCATCCTCCAACTGAAAACGTACGGTGGCCACGGTGCCATCGCTGATTTCATTGAAAATGTCCAGGGAATCAACCGTTGGCGGTAGGGAAATATAACCGCTTCCCCAGAGACTATGGCATGATCATTTAGGGAATTAGCGATGTACGAGCTGTTTCGCCCCATTGAGTGTACGCTTTTCCGCCTCACTCAATGAACCAAAACCACTCTCGTTGATCTTGTCCAAAATACGGTCCACCTCACTGCGTTTGGCCGAATAACTGGTGATGTATAATTTGTAGCTATCGCCATGCATCGCCTGGGATGTCCGGGCTCGATAGGTCAGTTTTCCCTTTGCCGTATTTACATATTTTCGCCAATATCGGAAAAAAAAATAGGCTCCACATCCGCCTAGAATTCCCCCCAAATGCGCCGAATTGGCGACGGCTCCATTTCGCAATTCCTGGAAAAGTAAGCCATAAACTTCCAATCCAGCGGCTATGGCTAGGAGCATGCGGGGCTTTAGACGAAGTGGAACGGTAAAAAATAGGAGAAATGTGGAGGGACGATTTTCACAGGTAAAACAAAAGTAGCTGAAAATACCTAAACATCCCGCCGACGCCCCTACTAGGGAAGCCTGGAATTGCTGACCGTGAACTAAAAACCATGCCCCCGCTCCCAGTAACCCGGAAAATAAAAAAACCTCCACTAAACGTTTTCCCCCGTAGCGCTGTTCGACTAACTTTCCAACGAAAAATAAAACAATGGCATTACAAAGGATGTGCCCTAAACCTTCATGGATGAACATGTAAGTCACCAATTGCCACAAATTACCTTTGCCTAATCCCCCCACGGATAGGGATAAATTTCCATTGAAAAAATTATTCCCAAACCAGGTACTGCTTATCTTATCCAGCAAAAATACCGATACCATCGTCCCCAATAATATCTTCAATGCATTCCCACTATTCCGGTCTCCAACTCTAAATGCTTTCTCCATCGTTATTGCTATGATATTTTTATCCGCAATTCTGTCAATGAACTAATGGCTTCCTTTTTTCGCTGGAAATGAATTCAATGATTAAATTTCCGTCGGTTGAAGATCCAAACGTTTCAGGAGCAGGAGATCCCGTTGAACATCACGATTTTCCGTGGTCAGTAATTTTTCTCCAATAAATAACGCACCGGCACCGGAAAAAAAACAAAGTGCCTGTAGCGCATCATCCATTTCCGCTCTTCCCGCAGATACGCGTAGGACGGATTTGGGCATCAAAATCCTGGCCAAGGCTATGGTGCGAACAAAATCAAAGGGATCCATATCCGCTACGTTCGCTAGGGGTGTACCCGGTATTTTGACAAGCCGATTAATGGAAATCGATTGGGGATGTTCCCCTAAATTCGCTAGCAATAGGATCAATTTGATGCGATCCGTATTACTTTCTCCCATACCCAATATGCCCCCCGTACAAACCTTAATACCGTGCTTCCGAACCAATTCGATGGTACCTATGCGGTCATCGAGCGTCCTGGTCGTAATGACCTTGCCGTAGTACTCCGGAGATGTGTCCACATTGTGATTGTAGTAATCTAAACCGCATTCTCGAAGTTTAATTACCTGTTCTTCCTCCAACATTCCCATGGTCAGACAGGTCTCTAAACCTAAACGCTTTACCGCAATAACCGCTTCACATACCAACGCAAAAATCTCTTTGCCGGGACTACGACCCGACGTACCCATGTAAAATCGTGAACTGCCCATGGACTTCGCTTTCTTCGCCGCAGCTAAAATATGATCCATGTCCCCTATGGTCTGCTTAGGCATCTTCGTCCCATTGCGAATGGATTGGGCACAGTAGGCACAGTCCTCACAGCAACCGCCGGTCTGTATGCTGAGCAGGGAACTAATCTGCATTTTCCGAGGATCATGGTGCAATTGGTGGACCGTGTGTGCCCTGTAGATTAACTCCAAAAATGGTGTGTAAAAAATCGCCTCTGCTTCTTCAAAAGTTACCATCGTACCTTTCTGATGCCCCGCTGAACTTTGAAAAATAAAAGATAAAAGA
>JAISMD010000002.1 GCA_031276935.1 Puniceicoccales bacterium | reverse complement strand
AGAGCGCCTGCCTGTCACGCAGGAGGTCGCGGGTTCGAGTCCCGTCCATCCCGCCATCGCTTTTTTACTTGATTCCATCACCATTGTCTGCACCGTAGCTGCGGTGGAATCCTTTTTTTACAAAATTGCCGTCGTTTTGAAATTTATTCTGGGGCGATTGTTTTATGTCTTTGGATTGCTGTGTTTATTGATTTTCCTCATTTTTTTGGGGATAGGTTTTTTTCCGCCCTTTGGTTGGGCGAGGGAAGCAGGGGGGAATCCCTTTGCGATTATGATGGGAAATTTTTTTGAATTTGTAATTTTTTTTACGGGATTTGCTAGCGGTTTTTTTTACAAAGACGGAGAGGGCAGGCGACAATTTATGCGCGCATTTCTTTGGACGGCGTGCTTAGCTTACGGTATCAAGTATGCCGCGAATAGTACTTTTTTAGGTGAACGTCCCTGCGGCGGACGGGGATCCTTTCCTTCCGGCCACACGTCGATTTCCTTTCAAGGTGCATTTTTTCTATGGAAGCGTTACGGTTGGAAGTGGACACCGGTGTTTATATTGGCTATTTTGACTTCCTCGTCCCGCATCATTGGTTTGTATCATCACTGGCGAGACATTGTTGTCGGTCTAGTGATTGCGTTGGCGATGAATGGGTTATGCGTGACTCCACGGGGAAAATGCCGCTGAAAGGACAAAAATTCAAAATCTTTTAGAGAAATAACAAGGCTGACTTTTTTTTTATAAATTTCGCCGCCAACGGCTCAGGCGTTCAAATTTTTAGTGCGGTATCTCCCATGGATACCGTTTTTTTTGGCTTCAAAGGCATTTTTTTCAAAAAAAAATAATTTTTTTTGTTAATTTAAAGTAAAACTTGCATTCTTTGATATTTTTGATATTAAAATAGTGTTGACTTGTGGGGAGTTATGGGAAATTATGGGACGATAGGGTTAGGCATAGCCGGAGGTAAAGTGTGAATTCTTTTGTAAAAAGTTTTTATGTCGGAGAACATGAGCGTTCGATGGACGAGAAATTACGCATTGCTTTGCCTGCAAAATGGCGGCCCGAGAGCGGCGATGATACCTTTTTAGCCCTGCCGAATCCCGTGGGTTGCATCACCGTTTATCCCCCGAAAATGGTCGCCCGTTTGGAGGAAAAAGTGGCGGCGATTGGCCTGGGCGATATTCAGGGGCAGATGGTTCTGGCGAAACTCTTTTCCAAGGCCGATACTTTTTGCTGCGATGGTAAAGGTCGCATAAAAATAGGGGAAAAATTGATTAAACACGGTGTCCTATCGAACGAGGTCCTGCTGGTTGGCGGAGGAAGTACGTTCAATATTTGGAATCCGGAGAAATTTAAAAACTACGTCCAGGGGGAATCTTCCCGGGACGTCGCTTCCATTTTACAGGAGTTGGGGCTATGAATGGGGAGAGCAGTCCGGGACATATACCCGTTATGCTGAGGGAATCGGCGACCTATCTCAATCTTCAACGGGGAGGTGCGTTTTTGGATTGTACCTTCGGTGTCGGTGGACATAGCACCTATTTCCTAGAAAATTTTCCCAATATCCAACTCTTCGCCATCGATCGAGATCCCCAATCTACATTCTTTGCGAACAAATTACACCAATCGTTTGGGACGCGATTCCAATTTTTCAATACGGTTTTTTCCAAAATTCATGACCTTTCCCTTCCTCCTTTGCGAGGTATATTATTTGATTTCGGGATTTCCTCTGCCCAATTGGATGATCCGACTCGGGGTTTTTCCTTCCGCTATCACAGTCCGCTGGACATGCGCATGGATCCGTCCATCGGAATTACGGCCCACGAATTCTTGGAAACGGCCGATCGACGGCAATTGGAGGAAGCGGTAAGAGATTTCGGTGAGGAACGCCATTGGCGTAGGGTGGTGGATTTAATTCTGAAAAATCGTGGTCAGGATGTGTTGCGCCATGGTGATTCCTTTGCCCAGCTTATCGCGGATCATTTACCGACGAAATTTTGGGAAAAGATTCATCCCGCGACGCGAACCTTTCAAGGCCTACGCATTGCTGTCAATGGGGAATTAGAGGAAATAAAAAATGCATTGCCCTCGGCCTTTGACCTTTTGACCACGGAAGGACGGTTAGTTACCCTCAGTTTTCATTCCTTGGAGGATCGCATAGTTAAGCAATTTTTTAACGAAAAAGCGGGGAAGGCTATCAATTGTCACGAAAAATATCATGACCGGAAACCGAGCGCGCGGATTTTGACGAAAAAACCAGCCACGGCTTCCGCGGAGGAAATAGAAAAGAATCATCGCAGTCGTTCGGTGAAATTGAGGGCATTGGAGAAATTTTAAATTTGGAGGAATTTTATATGAAAACACCATTTATTAATCATCAATTAATTTTATCCCTGGGGGGATGTTCCCTATTTGTTGCATTTTTGGCCCTATTTGGGACGTTATATTTTCGCCAGGAGGCGTTTATTCATGGGGAGAATTTGAAAAAAATCGAAACCCAATGTAGCCTCTTGCAGAACGAAAGTTTATCCCTGTCGGCGAAAATCGCACAGATGCAAGCCCCCCATTATTTACAACAAAAATTACTGGCATTTCCTGTGGCACGGGGACATATATTTTACGTTCAAAGTTGG
>JAISMD010000009.1 GCA_031276935.1 Puniceicoccales bacterium | reverse complement strand
CAAAAAAATAAAAACAATTGGGGCCCCGTGTAAAGTGATTGCAAAAAAAAATTCTAAAGATACTCTGGAAAGTACTATGAAAAAAGTCAATGGATGGGGGTTCAAGCGGTATGGTTTCCTGCTTATGCTAGGTTTAGTGGGGGGAGTTGGAGCCGAGGAGATCAATGAACATCGGGATGCGGCGGAAATTCATTACCGTCTCGACGTTTTCCCGAAGGAATTTCAAAGAAAGTTTCGCATCGGTCCCTATTCTCTTTTTTCCAAGGATTGGAGGATTTTCCCGTTCCATTGGGGCGATATCAATGCTTCCATTAACCCCGTCGAGGCCATGAAAAAATTCATGGAAGCCTGTGCGCCTGAAAAAAATGTAAATGTTTCGTCTTTGGATTCATACCGGGATATTTCAGAGGAATTTTTGATCTCACTTGCGAAATATTTTCAAAAAAATATTATCTTTTTAGAAGTGGGGGACGGTGTCACTTGGCATCCGGATTTCTTCGAAAAATTAATTCTGGTGCGAAAAGATGGGGTTTCGTCAACATTGGAAAGCGAAGGATTGGACGATGGAAATATCCTTGAAGAATTAAATGATGGAGATTTAACGGAGCATTTCATCAATGGAACGGAAACTTTTACCTTTGTCTATCACAGGGGGATCGGTGGATTATTTTTCTGTGCTATCTCTTCGGCGGATCAGTTTGAGCCGCAAACCGTAGGGGATCAGGCGAGTAGCCACGCGGAAGAATTGAATGAAAAACGGGAAAGTAGATGGCAAAATAAACAGGAACGCGCTTTGCGATCTTGGACCCAAGCCATGTTGGAGGATCCCATATTACCACCGGGAGGTATCTATGTGAAAGACAATGGGGGTTCCCGGATCTCCGTGCAGCAATATATGCATACACACCCGGAAGCCGAAGTCTGGACCGAAGAAGAATGGATGGAATATAAAAAGGGAGAGAAAAGTCAGGAAAATCCGAAATCGAAGGCCAAAAATGTTCCACATGATTACCGCATCATGCCTGGGCGAAAATAATGATTCCCTGGGAATAATTTTTCTATTTTTTGGAGCGATTTTTCGAAATACGGTGGGAAGCGGTTCTAATTTTGCGGTTTTAATTCGGAATAATTGGTGCCCAGGGCGGGACTCGAACCCGCACGTCTTTTCAGACAAAGGATTTTAAGTCCTCAGCGTCTACCATTCCGCCACCTGGGCGTGGGAACGCTCCCGATGAGATTATTTTTTTCCCAATTTTCAAGACACAATTGCTGCGGAGTAATAAAATTGTTTCCCGGCAAGGTATATTTTTTTAACGACCAAACGATTTTTTTAAAAAACTTTACATTTATGTTTTAAATTTTACTATAGGGAACATTATGGGTATGGAATGTTCGAAAATTAGGGTAAGTCTATGGGCGATTTTTTTTACGGTTATGCCGTTGGTCAATGGTTCTCTTCCTGAAACAAAAATTCCTGAAACAAAAGGCAGCATTCCTGAAAAAGGAGACACGTCCCCAAAAAAAGTAAGGATTAAGTCTACCTTTCCTCTCCCGAGAGTAAGGGAAGAATTAAAAAAATCGGCGGAAACATTTAACCCATTACTCCGCTATGATATGCGAGCACGGATGGATATAGCTAAAATACAATTTATCAGTGGGGATATTTTGGAACCGGGGTATGATGGTAAAGGTGATGATAAATATCTTAAGCTGGCTATCCGAAACGAAAATTTCGGACCCTCCTTTAAGGAAAGAAATATTTCCATTTGGAAAGATTATACGATAAAAGAATGTGTAAAAAAATTAAATAAAGCGCAGTCGCGTTTCCTATCTTATTCTCGAATAAAAGATCTTTCCCCGAATTCACGAAAACACTATGAGGCCATGTTTAATATCTCCAACGCCTACTGGAAAATTTTTTCGCATCTTTTATTTGCCGACGAAAATGGAGAAACGCAGGAATCGCTCAGGCAGAAGGTTAGAGCAATGGAAGAAAAATTAAATAAGGATCCATTTATTCAACAAAGGCTGGCGAATTTCTATGCCGTTGCCGCAAAATTGGAATTGGAGATTTCCCAATTTTCGGAAAACGGAAATATGGAAAAATTACCGGAGAGAATTTCAAATGAAATTGTAAATAAAGATGGAAATATTTTAAGTTTTATATCCCCTTTGGGAGTGATTACGGTCATCATTTTCTATTATTTTGTACAGAAAATCTTTCCTTCTTTTCACAAGTAATCTTTGGAGGGGGCGTTAACTTTTCGTGGTTTAGGGGACGGATGATGTGTTTTCTCCGTTTATATTTTCTCCGTTGCGCCTTACTTCGAAGAAATGGCGGAGAATGGCGTAGCATTGTTCCCGGAGGACGTTGGTTTTGACCTGCGGACGGTGATTGATTTCCGGTAGATCCATGAGGGAAAATGCCCCACCGAGACAACCCATCTTGGGATCGGGAAAACTGTAAATAACCTCGTCGATACGCGATAAAATGATCGCGCCCGAACACATGGGACAGGGTTCTTTCGTGACGTAGAGTTTCGTTTCATTCAATCTCCAGTCTCCGATTTTAAGTGCCGCCTGCGTAATGGCTAGAATTTCCGCATGCGCCGTCGGATCCTTCAGTGTGGAGACGCGATTGTGTGCCGTCGCAATGATTTGTTCCCCGAGGACAATAACCGCCCCAATGGGAATTTCCCCCTCATCGTAGGCGTCGACGGCTTCATTGTAGGCCTGGGACATGAAAAAAATATCGTCCTTTTTGAGCTGGGACGGAAATAATTTTCGGAATGGACATGGCACGGCAAGAATAGAAGATGGCAGAAATAAATTACAAACCAATTCCACTTCACCGTCGGAAATGAAAGAAATTTTTCCCCGCTGTGACATTTCCCCCCAACATGGCATCGGAGGAATTATAATTTCCTAATTTTACGATGAATTTTATTTCCATTTTCGAAAAAATGTACATCGCTTACTTCAATGGAAGTACGCGTTCGTTTTGCTCCTAGTCCGACGGGATTTTTTCACATTGGCGGTGCGCGTACGGCACTATTTAACTGGCTCTATGCCCGCCATAGGGGAGGGAAGTTCATCCTCCGCATCGAGGATACGGATCTGGAACGCAATATCCGGGAAGCAACCGATGTTATTCTGGACGGCATGCGTTGGTTAGGAATGGATTGGGATGAGGGTCCGGAGGTCGGTGGTGACTGTGGTCCCTATTTCCAAAGTCAGAGGAATGCGGTCTACGATGAATATTTGGAGATCCTGCGTCGGAAGGATTGCGTCTACGAACGCGATGGAGCAATTTTTTTCCGTGTATCCCAGGAACCACAACTCATCGATGACCTGATTCGGGGTCCGGTATACCGTAGGGAAGAAAAGGATTTCGTTCTGTACCGTTCCAATGGGACTCCCGTTTTCCATTTCGTGAATGTGGTCGATGATATTGCCATGAAGATTTCCCATGTCATTCGGGGGGAGGATCATCTATCGAATTCGAGTAAGCACGTGGAACTTTTTCGGGCATTGGGGGCGACGGTACCAAAATTTGCCCATATCCCTCTGATCCTTAAAACCAATGGTTCCGGGAAAATGAGTAAGCGGGATAAGGGGGCTCTCGTGGAGGATTACCGTGGGCATCAATTTTTGCCGGAGGCTTTGCGCAACTATCTCTGCCTCCTGGGATGGTCTCCAAAGGATAACCGAGAAATTATGCCCATTGAAGAAGTCATCCGCCTCTTTGATCTATGCGATGTGAATAAAAATAATGCCCGCTTCGACGATGAAAAATTGTCCCATATGAATGCGATCTACGTCAAAAATATGCCCTTGGATCGGTTCTTGGAACGGGGGAAAATATTGCTATCCGGAATCGATGCCGATAAAGATTATTTGGAAAAAGTGTTGGCCATTTGCCAGGAGAAATTGCGTTCCTTCGAGGAATTGAAACATTTCGTTTCCTATTTTTTCGCTGAGGATTTGGAATATGATGCGGAATTATGTTCCACGTTGAAGCGCTACGATCCGGTGGCAAGGATCGGTGAATTTCTGGGTGAAGTGGAATCCGTAACCGATTTTTCCGAAGCGAATTTGGAACGAATTATCGGGGAACTGGGGAAGAAACATGGTCTTAGGGCGAGGGATTATATCCATACGCTTCGCTTTGCCCTATCGGGGCGTACGGTGGGGCCTAGTTTTTACAAGATGGTGGGTGTCATGGGACGGGAACGCGTACGGAAACGCCTGTCCCGGGCCTTGGAAAAGGGAGCTTCGCAATGGTGAGGTTTTCTCGGAGGATTCAGAATTTGATCGCCACTTTCCGTGGATTGCCTCGGGATAATGCCGTATCCGTTCTCCGTGAGGAGCGTTCTCTGAGGGATTTGCTTCCGGACATTCTCAAGAAATATACCGGGACAGTGGAGAGTCGGGTCAGCGGGGAAATCCTTACCCATTGGCCCGCAATCGTTGGGGAGGAATTTTGCCCATACTGCACGCCCCATAAAATTTCCCCACGGGGAGTGTTAATGGTTAAGGTACGGGATAGCGTTGTGCGGCAGGAATTGTTTTTTAAAAGGGATGCGATTCTGGGACGTATTCGCCGCCTATGTCCGGAAATTTCCATTGGCGATGTCGTTTTTTCACTCTAGATTTCCGGTGCTGAAAAATGATTCGGGCGAGAAAATTATTTAATTTTAAAAAATTTCTAAAAAAGGGGAAGTGATATGATGCTGAGTAATTCCGTAGTTATCGCCGTAACCACGGTACTTCTGATGAGTATAGGGAAGATCAATGTGGTCATTGCGTTGGTCACGGGAGCTCTCCTGGGGGGAGTTGTCGGTGGCATGGGTTTGAAGGAGACGCTGGATGTATTTTCTTCCGGCCTAGGTGGTGGTGCGGAAATCGCATTAAATTACGCAATTTTGGGTGCGTTTGCAGCGGCGGTGGCCCATTCCGGTGTACCCATCTGGATTTCCCATAAAATTGTGGAATCCCTCGGGAAAAAATCCAACCAGCATTACCATCAATTGCTCGTAAAAGTCCTTATTGTATTGGTTCTTGGAGCCATTTCGATCATGTCGAAAAACATTATTCCGGTTCACATCGCATTCATTCCCATACTCATTCCGCCCCTACTCGGTGTGTTTTCCGAATTAAAAATCGACCGTCGTTTGTTGAGTAACGTGATGGCCTTTGGTTTGATTTTTGCCTACATGGTGATTCCCTATGGCTTTGGGAGTATTTTTTTGGAAAGTATTTTCCTAAAGAATCTGCGGCAAAGCGGGATGAATATCGACCTGGGGGATGTGCTGAGAGGAATGATATTTCCTGCTTTGGGGATGATTACGGGTTTGCTGACTTCCTGCTACGCCTACCGTCGGCCCCGCAACTACGATTTAAATCGGATGCAGTCGCTGAAATTAAGGGAGGAACATTGTTCATTGAAGGACATTATGGTTTCCGGAATGGGGATTGTAACCGCGTTGGTGACGCAACTTTGTTGGAAAAATACGATGTTCAGTGCCATGGCCGGATTTTTTATCTTTGCCCTAGGAGGTGTTGTTGGTTGGCGGGACTCGGATAATGTGGTGGCGCAGGGATTTAGGATGATGTCATCCATTGCCTTTATTATGATTGCGGCGGCAGGATTTAGCGCCGTTCTCCGAGCGACGGGCGATATACAGGAACTTATCGTTTACCTGGCGACCAATGTGGGTTCGAGTAAAATATTGGCGGCTTTAGCCATGATAATCGTGGGTTTACTGATTACCATGGGCATAGGTTCTTCCTTCTCGACGGTACCGATCATCGCTTCCATATACGTTCCCCTGTGCATGGCATGCGGTTTCAGTGATCAGGCGACGATTTGTATCATGGCAGCGGCGACGGTTACGGGGGATGCGGGTTCACCCGTTTCCGATACCATGTTGGGAGCAACGGCCGGACTCAATGGTGATGGTCAACATAGCCATATTTTTGATACTTCTATTCCCGGTTTTATCCATTTCAATATTCCCCTGATTATTTTCGGTGTGCTCGGTGCGATGGTCCTGTGAATCTACACCTTCAAAAGTTCTTTTTCCTTATTTTCGAGGAGCCTACCGATTTCACCATTGGCATTATCCGTTAACTTCTGGACATCTTTTTCGAGGCGTTTGAGGTCGTCTTCACTGAGGGTTCCTTCCCTTTGCATTTTTTTGAAAATTTCCAGTGCGTCGCGGCGTAGGGAACGGATTGCGATGCGGCCTTCTTCGGCCATGGTATTGGCGACCTTTACCAATTCTTTGCGTCGTTCGCCGCTCATTTCCGGAATCGTACAGCGGATGAGTGTACTCTGGGAAACGGGAGTTAGACCGATATTGGCCGTCAGGATTGCCTTTTCAATGGGTTGGACCGAGGCTTTATCCCAGGGCTGGATTTGAATCGTGCGGGCATCGGGAGTCGTAATGGCGGCGATCTCGCGGAGACGCATCGTCGATCCGTAGACGTCGGCGATCAGATTTTCCACCATGGAAGTTGATGCTTTGCCGCTGTGTAGCGACGACAATTCCCCATGGGTATGGTCAATGGCCTTCTCCATGGAATGCTTAAGTTCATCTAAAAGTTTATCCGTTTCCATAAATATCATTTTCGTTCCCAATTAACGTTCCCAGAGAGATGTTCTCTACGGCTTCCGCAATCCCTCCACTCCGTTGGCTGGAAAATATGCGAATGGGAATATTGTTTTCCATACACAGTACCAAGGCCGTCCGGTCCATTATTTGCAAATTTTTTTCCAGGACTTCCCGAAAGGAAAGCTTGGGGAATTTTTTGGCATCTGGATTTTTGAATGGATCGCAATCGTAGACTCCGTCGACCTTGGTCGCCTTAAGTAAAATATCCGCCTCCAATTCACAGGCCCTTAGAGCAGCGGCGGAATCGGTGGAGAAAAAAGGATTACCGGTCCCGCAGCAAAGGAGAACGATCCTTCCCGATTGCAAAGCTCGGAGACTGTCCTGGACGGAGAAATGTGGGGTAATACCTTCCAAAGCAAGGGCACTCTGTACCACACAGGGAATGGCAATGTCTTCCAAATAACTCCGTAGCGCTAGGGCATTGATGGCCGTTGCCAACATACCCATTTTATCCGCATCGTTACGCCTGAAACCGGAATCCCGATCGTTGTAGGTATGTCCTCGAAAGATATTTCCTCCACCCACGACGATAGCAAGTTCTACTCCCAAATTGCGGATGGTAACAATTTGCTGACAAAGGGATTGGAGTCGTTCGGGAACAATGGTCGCACCGGATGTTCCTTCGCAAAGAAATTCACCGCCAATTTTAAGAACAATCCGCCTGTACGCTATGCTCACAACTAAAATAGAGCAATTTTTTACAGCAGGTCAATGGTCAATAATCCTCCACATCCGCCTTCGCCGGAGCTAAATCCTCTTCCTTTTCCTCCTCCGAAATTTCGTAGGGGACGGACGGATGGACGTCGGGGATGATTCCAGACGCGGGTTCTTTGGGGGATTTTGGTGTTAAATTGGCAACGAATTTTTGTAGTTGCGTATTGTATTCCTCCGTACGGACGCTGTCCGGAACAACAAATAATGCTTCCCGTAGCGCATCGGCGTCGAATTTATAGGGAAATTTCGTTTTACGCATGAGTTCGATGGCCATTCCTTGGTAATGTCCCTGTGTTTCAGAATCCAAGGAGGGAAGCAGGGAAGCGGTCTTGCCCATGAGATTGATGTATGGACTCTGTGCCACGTCGGCAATGTCATCCATACCATTTTCAGTGGCAACGGCGATATTGTTCAAAAGATCGACCTTCCATTCACCGTCCTTCTGGGGAGCAACGAGAAAGGTAACGTTGTCAAAAAATTTCCTTTGTGCCTCCTCCGCAGTCAATCGGGGGAAGTTCTTGGACAAAAGCGATAAAATATCCTTACTTTCCCTAACGAAGGTGAAATCGGCATTGCGATGAATGGCAATTTTCTGGGGAATATCTAGGAACTTGATCTGGGAAGCTTCGTCGAGGACCTGGGGATGTTCGGCTAAGTTTTTAGCGACGTTAACCGCCAGCCTTAGCTCTTCCGGAGTCGTCGATTTACCCGTAACTTCGTTGAAAAAGTGTTCCATGGCCCGGGGATCAATGGTTTCATTTTTTTCCAGAGCCTTTGCAATTTGTTCTTGGAGAAGGGCGAAGAATTCCTTCTTCGGTGTCCTCTGGACCTGGAAAGGGAAATCCGTTGCCGAATTGACCATTCCATTGCGGGGACGACTGATGCGATCGAAATCATTTTTAGGATCTAAACTGCTCATATGGAAAATATATTGTTATGATTTTTATAAATTTTGCAACAAAAAATAAAAAATTTCCCCGTTTCCCATCCCCAATCGCAATGCTAGTTCCTCTGACTGCGTCCGTGGGCATCCCTTTGAAGTAGATCTTTGAGGATTGCCATTGTTTCGGCGGTTTGTTTGGAGACGGTTTCGATCGGGTGGGCCGAGGAAATGGGAGCGTTGGCGAAGATGTAAAACTTGATCTTCGGTTCCGTACCACTGCCACGTAGGGCGTAGCGATAGCCATTATCCAGGTCGACCATGAAGAAATTTTGTCGGGGAATGGGTTTCCCATCCGGGTCAAAAATGGCGTCCCTGTTGAAATCGACGATCCGGGTAACATGGAAATGTCCCAGTGCCGTGGGTGGATTTTCTCCGTAGGATTGGAGAATGTTTCCGATTTTCTCCGCACCGGATGCTCCTTCGTAGTAGATATTTAATTGTGTTTCGTCGTAGTAGCCGTATTGGGCATAGATTTCGTTGCGGAAATCGATGAGTGTTTTCCCCGATTTTTTTAGAAAAGCAAACATTTCACAGATCATCAACGTGGCCGCATTGGCGTCCTTATCCCGTACGTTGTCGCTGCCTAGGTAACCGTAACTCTCCTCACCACCAAAGGCAAAAAAAGTACTGTGTTCCAGAAGCAGTTTACGGCGTGTTGCCGCCGGTGTATTGACATAATCTATGGGGGGACGTTGTTCCAGGGCGAGTTGTTTTTGGAGAATGTTTTCGTAGTCGTTCAATTTTTCCCCGATCCATTTGAATCCCGTCAGCGTATTGATGCATTTCACGCCGTACCGTTCTGCGATTTTGTCCTGCAGCGGGGAGGTTACGAAGGTCTTGAGAAAGGCGAAATGGGATGCATTTTTCCTATTTAGCCAACCGAGTTGCTTCATCCGGGACAGGCGGAATTCTGCGAGTAAGGCCCCCGTTAAATTACCGGAGAATTGCTCAAATTTACCTTCCCCATTGGGGATGCCAATGGCGATGCGATCCCCATCCGGATCCGTCGCGAATAGCAGTTCTCCACCGACTTCCTTGGCCCTTTGAATGGCGAGATCAAAAACTTCGAAATTTTCTGGATTGGGAGATTTCACCGTTGGGAATCGGGGATCATGGGCCATTTGTGTTTCTACGAAATGCGCATGGATGGAGAGTTGCTGTAGCAGTGGCGCCGTGATGATATCACCGGTGCCGTGTACGGGCGTAAAAACAATGTGGATGGGGGAGTCTCGAAAAATATTGCCGTCGAAAAGATTGGATAATACTTCCTCCATGTAATTTTTATCGGCGGTTGCGTCAAAGAAGGAAATGGGGTGCTGATTTTTGCCAATGGATTCCAAAATTTGGACGGCTTCGATCAAAGGTGTGGCGTTAAAGTATTCGATAATTTTCGAAGCATGGGGTTCCACCACCTGTCCACCGTCTTTGAAGTAGATTTTGTAGCCGTTATCCTGGGGGGGATTGTGACTCGCCGTAATCACAATGCCGGCAATGGCTTCGAATTTACGTACCGAAAAACTGAGTTGGTGCGTCGATCGTGGCCCATCGAAGGCAATGGCTTTCCCTCCTAATTCGTTCCAAATCTTTGCCGTTATGGTTGAAAAATGTTCGGAAAAATGACGGACGTCGTGGGCAATAACCAATTTTAGCGGACCGTCACTCTGCGTTTTACAGTAGCGAAAAAGCGCAATCGTTGCCCGGGCGATGTTGAAATCATTGAGATAGGCACTGCCAATGGCGGCATGTTCCGGCGTCCCAAATAAACTTCCCCGGCCCTGTTCTTCCCGAGGGATATTTTCCCCGATCGTCCGACTGCGCATACCGCCCGTTCCCAATTCCAAATTCCTGAAAAAACGGTCGTTGAGTTCCCTCCAATTGCCGTTCTCCAGGAGTTCTGCTATGGAGTCCTTTCCCCATTGGGGTAGATCCCGAAACCATTCCCCGCAATTCTTTGCCGCCTGGGGTAACAGTGAGCCGTCTTTCAACGCTTTTTGTAAAATTTCATCCATGGGAGATATAATATATAAAATATTTGTAATTTAAAGATAAAAATAAATCCCTCCAACCTTCCTAAACAATGGCTTCGTCGGAGGACGCTTCCAACGGAAAAAAAGGCTATTCCAATGGGGAAATATGGGAAAAAAGGAAAAACATCATTACTCTTCCATATTATTTTTATCGGCAAATTGCATAATTTCCTCCAGGGTTGTTCTCCCTTTTTTGACGTGTTCCCAGGCGCAGGCTTGCAGGGTTTGCATACCCTCCTCGAGCGCAATGGCACGGATGTCTATGGCGGGTGCGTTTTTGATGATACTTTGCTGAATTTTGTCGCTGATCACCAGCACTTCGTGGATGGCGATCCTACCCTTATACCCGTTTTTACATTTGTCGCAACCGCTACCTGCCATGATTTTATCCCGATGAACCAGTTCCTGTGCGGGATCAACCCGTAGGGCACGCAGGGCATATTCCAATTGTTCGGGGGTATAGTTTGCTTTTTTCGCGCAGTGGGGACAAATTCTTCTCACCAAGCGCTGGGCAATGACGAGTTGTAGGGAAGAGGCTAGGAGAAAAGGTTCGAGGCCCATGTCACAGAGACGGGCGACGGCTCCGGCGGAATCGTTGGTATGGAGCGTACTCAGAACAAGGTGGCCCGTAATCGAAGCCCGTATGGCGATATCGGCGGTTTCCGCGTCGCGAATTTCACCGATCATGATGACATCCGGGTCCTGCCTCAAAATGGAACGGAGCGCACTGGCAAAGGTCATGCCAATATCCGCCTGTACCTGACATTGATTGATTCCCTCAATTTCGTATTCCACCGGATCTTCGACGGTAATGATGCGAATTTCCGGATCACGAATCTTGCGGATGCAGGCGTTGAGCATGGTGGATTTCCCCGATCCCGTCGGTCCGGTGACGAGCACGATACCGTAGGGGCGTTGAATGGCATTGGTGATTTGTTCCAGTTGTTTCTCCCCTAAACCCATGCTTTCCAATTCCACGGGAGCTTCATTGAGATTGAGTAGGCGCAAACTGACACTCTCGCCGTAGGAAATCGGTAGGGTCGATACGCGGATGTCGATCGCCTTATCTCCGGAACGGAATGCAATGCGGCCATCCTGTGGGCGACGACGTTCGGAAATATTGAGTTTGGCCATAATTTTCAGCCGGGAAATAATGGCGGCCTGGTAGAAAACTAAATTGGACGGTAAACTGACCGGCACAAGGGCACCGTCAATGCGGTAGCGAATCTGTAGGGAATTTTTCTGGGGCTCGAAATGGATATCCGTTGCCCGATCGTTGAGAGCCTGTTTGACGAGCTCATTGACGAATTTTATGACCACCGCTTCCTCGTCCTCTTGTACCGCCTCCACCTTCGCCATGAGGCCTTCGTTTCCATCTTCGCTGTCGATGAAACTGCCCGCTCCCACGCCAAAGCGATCGTTGAGTAGTCTGCGAATATCCTGGGCCGGACCTAGGCAATATTCACACTCGATGTTCGTTACGGCCCGGATCCATTTCTTCATCGTCAGATCCGGTGGCCATCCAAAAATTAGACCCTGACGCCCGTTTTCTAAGTCGATGGGTAGGCAGACATATTCAAGGATAAGTTTTTCGGGGAGAATGGTGGTAATATCCTTCGATACGGTGAATTTCGCTAGGAACGGAAAACCACATATCCCCGCTAACCATTCGTAGGCGTCCAGAGGTGTCCTGCCCAGTTTTTCAGCGAGGAGGTCGATTTTTTTGTCCGTCGGAGTGGTGACGATTAACGTCGGTAAATCGGGATCGATCGTTGCCAGTATTTTATCTAAATTTTCCATATTGCCCTATGATAAATTATAAATCGTCCCAATCATCCCAGTCGTCCCAATCGTCCCAGTCGAATTCATAGAACTGGGGGGGGACATATGATCCATTGGAATTGGGAGCCGAATTGGAATAATTTGACGCTTTCCCCGTGGATTGGGAGGATTGATTATTATTGGCGTTCTTTTCCTCTTCCCCGAGTTTACAGACGTAACCGTACTCGTTGACTTTGATTTCCAAAGTTTTGTTCCTTTCGTCGAATTTGCCTAAACTATAGACGTAATTTTCGGAGGTGAAGCGTTCTCCGGGAGATAGAATCATGTGTAGGGGTTCCTTCGCTGTCCTGTCGCAAATGGCGAAATATTCCTTCCCTTCTAACTTGATGTAACCCGTAAAATCTAACTTTAATTCCGGTTTTTTTTGTATTATGGGTTGGAGAGCCACCGAAGTTGTTTGTTTTTTCGGTTCCGGTTTGGGGGCGTCACCGAAGGGCGATCTCTGCTTCAGGGACTCGAATTTGCTCCCGTAGGTTTGGCCGCCGAGTAAAAGCAGAGCGAAAAAAATCTTTTCTATTTTATATTTCATAATTATGGCCTTTCCTCCATTTTACATACGTCTGTGGTGTTTTTTCGACGTAGATTTAGTTGGGACCGCGATTCTTTTATCGGAATCCGGAAATATTTCATTCCCCCCCGTTGGGGAGTTTACTGCGTTGCTTTTTTTACTCCGTTTTCGGAAATATTGGGAAAGAGAAGTGGAATGCCTTTCCCTACGTTTTGCTTTTCTTTGGTCCCCATTTCCCCTGTCCCGAGGCTGATCGTGGCGATGTCTGGGTTGGGGATTGGAGCCATGTTCCCTTTCTTTTACATTTACTCCGAAGGTGTTTTTGGGGAAAGGTTCGCTTTCGGGGAATTTACCGGTTGCCCGATAGTGTTCGATGTCCTCCTTGAAATTCGTGACCTCTAGGCGCTTGTTTAAATAGGCAGCTTCCTCCTGGGGATGGAGAATAATGGTCGGCTTGATGAAAATAACTAACTCCTGAGTCTTTTCTGCGCGCTTCTTGGGGGAAAATAATAAATTACCGAGAATGGGTAAATCCCCCAGTAGGAATAATTTTCCTCCGATTTTGGAGGTTTCTTTTTCCTTAAATCCGGCGAGAACAATCACGTCTTCATTGGCGACGCTAACAAAGGAATTAATTTGTTTGTCGGAGATTACCGGTGCGTTTCCGGCTCCCGTTTTGGCTTCGTCGGTGTACTTAGAAATTTTTTGTTCGATTTCCATCTGAATGATACCGTTGCTGCCGATGAGCGGTGTTACGGTGAGTTCGATACCCACGTGCTTGTAGACAAAATTTATTCGTTCCTTGGAATCGCTACTGTCGCCTTTTGTGCTGGAATCGACAAAAGGACGTTCCTCACCGATCTTAAATTGAGCCTTTCGATTATGGGTGGTTACCAACGTTGGTGTTGAAAGGATCTTAACATTGGAATTCGTTTTAGCCTGACTAAGCACACTGGCCAGAGCAAATTTTTTGAGTGTACCATTGAAACTTGTACTGCCACCCAATGTCCCCGAAGCATTGATTTCATAGGGACGTCCTGCGCTTTGACTCCCACCACCATCACCACCGGAGCTAGCACTGTAGATGTCATAGGCTTTGTTCTGATTGAAGCCCAGATTAAGCGAGTCTAATCCGCTCTGTTGTCCTTCGCCCAGAGTAACTTGGGCGACGATGACCTCGATGCGTACCTGGTCCAGAAGAACGTCTAGGTTGGTAATGAGGGTCCTGATTTGGGCTAGATCCGACGCCGTTCCGTAGACAATAATTGAATTACTTCTCTCGTCGGGAGCCAGGGTTAGGTTGGCGGAGAACTGTGCCGATTGTTCCTCCCCCAATTCTCCGGGGATCTGCTGGGTGGAAATGAAATCACTGTAGCTGTTACTGATCTGTTGATTACTACGGGATCCACTTGCCGCCTGGGCAAGGGCATGGGCCAGATTCCCCTGGGCCGCCATTTGTATTTGTTGCCGTTCAAAGGCCATTTGGTTTTCCTTTTCCGCACGACTCCGTTGTTCCTTTACAATTCCGGAAACAATTTCGGTGATCTTTTTGGCATCCCCGTGTTTGATTCGCAGGATCTCCGAACGCAGGAGCAATTCGCATCGATTGTCCAATTGCTTGGCGATGTCGCGTATGATGGAAAAATTCTCCGGAGGCGTGATCACAATTAATTGGTTACTGGAATCGTCACAGTCGATGGTCACCGACGAAAGGTATTTCTTTAAAGTACCGCGCTTGAGTTGTTCAAATTTCTTCGCAATGGCCGAGGCTTTGACGTTATTGAAGGGAATAAAATTAACGGTTTCCGTCATCTGGATTGGAGTATCCGTACGCAGAATAAGTGTTTCCACATTACGTAGATTGGCCATCGTGTCCGTAATGAAAATGGAGTTGGACGACGGGAAAAGAATGATGTTCGATGAGTTCGGCGTGAGAATCGATTTGATTGACTTTTGGAATTCCGTTACGTCCAAATAGCGGAGCGTGAAGAATTTGGAAGCAATTTTCTGATTCGGCGCATAGGCTAACAGGGATTCATCGAAGATTTCCGGGGATTGGGTTACGGCAGATTTTGAGGTAACGATTTTGATAAAATTGTCACCCATGTCGACGACGGCAATGCCATTTAAACTTAAAACACTCTCCAAAGCGGCAATGGCTTCCAACCGTGCCGTACTGTGGGGGATGTTCATACTGATCTTGGCCGTCGGCAATTTCTGTTCTATGAGTGCCGTGCGTCCCGTTAGTTTTTCCAGACAACCAATGACTTCCCGTGGATCAGCATTGTTCAGATTTACGGATTCGACGATATTCTGTTCCTCATCCAACGCCATGAACATATCTCCCATGCCGGTGTCGTTGATTGTCGTTCCCGTTGCATTTTGCGTGGCGCTCGTTCCTTGGAGTAGGGCAGCGGAAATCGCTAACGGAAATAAGCCAAAAATTAAATATTTACCTTTTTTCATAACCATCCTTTTCTAATATTTTTCTAATCAAAATCCTATTCTAATAAATTATTACGATTGTTCCACTTAATTAATTTTTCATCCAAATGATGTTTTTCCAAAATTTTAGCCACGATTTGGTCGACGTCGCTGTTGGCTTTGATGTCCAAGGCTGCGATGCCGATCTTTGCCGAAAGAAATTTCCCGTTCATGATGAGATCCATGTCGTCGATGCAGAGATTGAAATTACTCGTTTCGATCAGTTCGTCGAACTGTACGATGTCGAAGAAATGAACCTCATTCAGATCGATGGAAATTTTGTTGAAGGAGAAGAATTTACCGCTTTCCTCCTGGGGCATACTGACGTTGTACTTGAGCGAAAGTCGCCTGGCTGCATCGCTGACAAGGGACATCAATTTCGGTTGATCAATTTTATCCCGATGTGTTATTTCGTCGATGATACTGCGGAAACGTTCATTAATTTCCTCCCTACGGGATAGCCAAATATTTTGTTCCTTTTGTTTTTTTTCATTACTCAGCTTTAGATTTTTATATCCCGACCACAGGCTGAGGTTGTACCATGCGAGGGAAAAAGCTAGGGCCGC
>JAISMD010000005.1 GCA_031276935.1 Puniceicoccales bacterium | reverse complement strand
AGTGCGGCGCTACTACTTTTCAACGCAACGAAGGAAATGGGTAGTGAACAAATCCTACTCGCTCTAAATCCCCATTTTGGGACGGTACACTTTGACACTAGTCTCCTAGGGAATGCACCCTTTGTACAAATTGCGGACACATTTTCCTTTACCGGTTCCCGTGGTTGGCCTTCTCTGTGGCAGGGGAATCGATTGGAACTCACGCCGCTGAGCTGTACCATTTGGAAACGGATGTAGGGAAATTTGCAGGGAAAATATCACTCCGGTATTTTGTCCACGGTTTAATGGATTTTTTTGAAGCAAGTGGTTTTAGTAATTTTTGGGGGATATTCGAAGGCAAACTGCGACAAATAGCTTGCAATGGAGTGACGATCCTTCATGGTGGCAGTACCGTTATGGATAAGAAAAGTTTTCTCATCGGAATGATATGCATGGCCATTGCCTTTGGGCTTATGATTAAGCAGAGTGCGCGATTACAGGAATCGGTGAGGGCGATGCCGAGCGAAGGGATTCCGGAGATAGGCAATAAACAGGAGTCAGGGAAATTGGAAGATATTCTCAGTGATTCCATCGACGATGTGGGCGTCGAGATTCGCGAAACGGAGAAGGAAAAGGAAGAAGATCGCACCTTCGAAGATCAACAATTTGTGACCTTGGAAAATGATGCCATTCGCGTTCGTTTTACCACCATAGGAGCCGGGATTCGGGACATTGAACTTAAGAAATATCCAGCGATTCGTGGCCAGGAAAAACCCTTTATTTTCAACGAAAACATGTCCCTACCGGCATTGGTATTAGCCTTTGGTTCTGCGGGAAAACGATTATTGGCGAACTACGATATTGTCCTACGGACGGAGCGGAATGTCGTTTTCCGCAGGGAAATGAAGAGTGGCATTATCATCGAACGGGAATACCAAATTTCCCAAGGCGATATCCCCTACGTCATCCAAAGTTCACTGCGTTTTTTTAACCCGTCTGCTAAGAACTACGATCTGGGTGCTGTTTATATGGATTTGGGAAGTTTCCCTGCGACGGCCGGTGATCCCCTGGGGGACTATTTGAATTTCGGCTACTACGATGGCTCGAAGGCACATTTTATAAAGGTGAACGATTTCCGTGCAAAGAGTGGTTTTTTCGGCATGGGGAAGTCTTCTGCCAAAGGGCAGATCACCGGAGAAGATAAGATCGTTTGGGGGTCCGTGAAGAATCAATTTTTTACGGGAGTTTTGACTCCGAAGGTAATGGGTTGTGGCTTTGTAGCTACGCCGAAGGAAGTTTTCGATACGGCAACGGATTCCCGCAGTGAGAGTGTTTTAGGCAGTATTAAGTTTCCGGTCGGGAGGATCGATGCGGGGAAAAATAAGGAAATTCATAGCGATTTCTATGTGGGACCAAAGGATTACGTTCTACTGAACCGCCTGGGGAAGGATCAGGATCTGGTTATGCAATTTGGGATTTTTGGTTTTGTCAGTAAATTACTGCTTCTCCTGATGAGGGGAATCCATTCCCTGATCGACAATTGGGGCATAACGATCATCCTTTTGACCCTATTGGTGAAATTATTACTGTGGCCATTGACGACGGCTCAGGTACGTTCATCGCGTAAGATGTCCCGTTTGCAGGAACCCCTCAAGAAAATTAAGGAAAAATATCGGGATAATCCCCAAAAAATGCAGGCGGAAACATTGAAACTATTCCGTGATAATCGGGTTAATCCGGCAGCGGGATGTTTACCGGTATTGTTACAGATCCCCATTTTTCTGGGTCTATATTTTACCCTACGGACGACAGCGGAAATGCGTTTTGTGTCCTTTCTATGGATTCCGGATTTATCGTTACCGGATACAATTTTTTCCCTGGGATCCTTTCCCGTCAATCCACTTCCGCTACTCATGGGGGCTTCCATGTTTTGGCAGATGAAAATCATGCCGACGCCCTCCGTCGATGGGACACAAAAATGGGTACTGAAATTGATGCCATTGTTATTTCTTTTCTTTTGTTACAATTTCCCTGCGGCGCTGGTTTTATACTGGACGGTACAAAATTTATTGACGATTGCCCAACAAATGATTCTTAATAGAAAAAACGATGAGATGTTATTGATCGATGAAATGGGAAGTAATTTAAGGAAACGAAAGGGTTAAGATGTCAGGTCATAGTAAATGGGCGACGACAAAACGGCATAAAGCGGCCGTTGATGCCAAGAGGGGGAAGTTATTTAGCATATTGAGCAAGGAAATTACCATTGCCGTGCGTGATGGGGGGAAGGATCCGGAATTCAATCCCCGATTGCGTACGATTATTCAGAAGGCGAAGGCGGCCAATATGCCGGCTGACAACGTCAAAAAGGCGATGCAAAAGGGAACGGGTGAGATTCCGGGAGTGGTCATTGAGGAATTAATTTATGAGGGTTATGGTCCCGGAGGGATCGGTTTAATCGTCGAGGTCACGACGGACAATAAGAATCGCACCGTTTCCGAAGTTCGCAGTACATTTGGGAAGTGTGGAGGCAATTTAGCTGGATCCGGTGCCCTAGCCTTCAACTTCCAACGCAAGGGGCAATTCATCATCGATCGCGCCAAAATTACGGAGGATAAACTGATGGAAATTGTTTTAGAAAATGGGGCGGAGGATGTCAGGACGGAGGAGGAATATTTCGAAGTTTTATGTGCGGTAGCCGATTACGATATCCTTGCCGGGGCATTGGAAAAGGTCGGCATTGAAGCCGATTCATCGGAGTTAGCCTACGTGCCCAATAATACCATTGCCATCGAAGATGAGGAAACGGCTAGGAAAATTCTCCGCATGGTGGAGCGTTTAGAGGATTTGGAGGATGTGAAAAACGTATTTGGCAATTACGATATTCCCGAAGAAATAATGAAAAAAATTGGGGAGGAATGAATCGGGTATTTTGGGGATACATTTCCAAAAAAGCAATAAAAAACAGAGGAATGTGGGATGGTCAGAGGAAATTTTTTAGATTTTTACTTAATATTTAGGGATTTGGGCAAAAAGCGTCTTTACGCTTGAGGGCTTTATCTCGAGTTTGTTTTTTTTATTTTATGGTACCAGGATATTTTTGGTTTATTCCGGTGGCAGCGGTTGGTGCGTTATTCGTAGCCGCATGGCTTTTTAGGAAAATGAAAGCGGAACCGGCAGGGACGGATCGGATGGTGGAAATCGCGACCTACGTACGCAGGGGTGCGATCGCCTACCTCAAACAGCAGTACAAAGTCGTGGCCATTGTTTTTCTTTTGTTAGCGGGATTATTAGCGTTATTGGCCTATAAGTTTCATCTACAGAATGGGTGGGTTACCTTTGCGTTTATGACAGCGGGTATGGCATCCGGGTTAGCGGGATTCATTGGGATGGAGACGGCGACTCAGGCTTCATCGCGGACGGCATTTGCGGCATCAAAGTCCCTCGATCTCGGTCTGAAGGTAGCGTTTCGCAGTGGCGCTGTAATGGGATTAGCGGTGGTTGGTTTAGCGCTATTGGATTACTCCTTTTGGTTTATCATTCTAAATCTCTTTGAGAGTCCTTTTTTAGCGCAGAATGATCGCATGATTGTGATCAGCGGGGTAATGTTGACCTTTGCCATGGGGGCATCGCTACAGGCATTATTTGCCCGTGTCGGCGGAGGAATATTTACGAAAGCGGCGGATGTGGGCGCCGATTTAGTGGGGAAAGTGGAGCAAGGTATTCCGGAGGATGATCCTAGGAATCCGGCGACGATCGCAGATAATGTGGGTGACAATGTGGGTGACGTAGCGGGTATGGGAGCGGATCTGTACGAATCCTATTCCGGATCGATTTTAGCGGCGGCGACCCTCGGAGCATCGGCCTTTGCACGGCACAGTAGTGAGTTGCAAATGAAGGCCATTTTACTTCCCCTCCTCATAGGAGCGATGGGTGTACTTTGGTCGATTTTGGGTATTTTTTTGGTAAGAACCAAGGAGAACGCTTCCAGTTGGGAACTGTTACAATCCCTGGATCGGGGAGCGAAGGTAAGTAGTTTTTGCGTTCTACTGACTTCCCTTGGGATGTTATTTTTATTGCGAATTCCCAATGCTTTTGGGCTTTGGGGAGCACTTACCGCCGGGTTAGTTACCGGAGGAATCATCGGTAAGTCGTCGGAATACTACACTTCCCAGGCCTACTTCCCGACGCGCCACGTCGCAGGACAATCACAGACAGGTCCGGCAACGGTCATTATCGGAGGAATTGGCCTAGGTATGCTATCGACACTGGGGATTTCCATGGCTACTGATGCCTACGGTCCCATTGCTGATAACGCTGGGGGGAATGCGGCGATGAGTGGTCTCGGCGACGAGGTGCGGCGGCGAACCGATGCCCTCGATGCCCTCGGAAATACGACAGCGGCAACGGGAAAAGGCTTAGCCATTGGTTCTGCGGCATTGACCGCCTTGGCCCTACTCGCTTCCTACATCAGTGCGATTAAGGGTAGCTTGTTGAATGCGGGGAGAGCGTTCATTGTTTTGGAGGGTAAAAATATTTCGGTGGAGGCGTTGACCTTCAATGATATTATTAATTATTACCAAATTCATTTGTTAAATCCCAATGTCCTCGTAGGATTATTTGTGGGGTCGATGTTATCTTTTCTTTTTTGTGGCCTGTCTATCAATGCGGTCGGGCGTGCGGCGGCGACGATGGTGAAGGAGGTCCGCCGTCAATTTCGGGAAATAAAGGGTATCATGGAATACGAAACCATTCCCGATTACGCCCAATGTGTCAAAATCTCGACGCTCGCTGCCCAGCGGGAAATGCTTCCCCTTTCCCTAATCGCTATAGTTGCCCCTATTTTAGTGGGATTATTACTGGGTGTTGCGGGAGTAGTTGGCCTATTAAGTGGGGCTTTATCCTCCGGTTTCGTTCTGGCGATTTTCATGGCGAATTCGGGTGGAAGTTGGGACAATGCAAAGAAATATATCGAAGAAGGTGCCCTCGGTGGAAAAGGTTCCTCCGCCCATAAGGCCGCTGTTATCGGAGATACCGTTGGCGATCCTTTTAAGGATACGGCGGGCCCTAGCCTCAATATTCTCATTAAATTAATGTCCATCGTATCCCTTGTTGTCGTTGGTATTACCGTTGCTTTTAGCTAATTTTTTGGATTTTTTCAAAAATACTTTATCGCACACCGTGGGGTTTCATCGAACGTGGCACGGAATAAATTTTCCATAGCAATCTATTTTGTGGGATGGAAGTGGCCATGGTAGCTATGAATCCCGATGCCGACCGTGGCAATTAACAAAATCGCTAAAGGGGAATCGAAAAGATGATTACTCCCAAAAAAGGAATTTGTAACGGGGAAGGAAAAACATGTTTTGCAAATCATCAATGCGAATACGATACCGCCGTGTAATCCTATGGCCGTGAAAAGATTTTTGCTGTGAAAGTAGACGGTTGCCAATAGGCAGCCCAGGGAGAAAATGATTAGGAATTTGAGGTAGGCGATGTGGTTCAGACCGGGGAAAATATTTTCGTAAAAGCAGCGGAATCCGTCCGATAGATTGAGAAATGTATGGTGAGCAGGTATGGAATATCGGGGACTGAAATGGAAGTAGGCAAAAATAAGGGAAGAAAAAATAATGGCCTGAAAAGGCTTCATGGCATTGACCATGGCCCCGAAGATTAATCCGCGGAATAGCCATTCCTCTAGAAAAGATAGGAATGCGGCCGCAAGGAGAAATTTAACCAGTAGCGGGATTTTGAGTGGCGTAAACGAGAAATCAAAAACCAAAGATTTCAGGCCAAAAATCATCGCAATTAATAGTATTCCGATTCCAAAAAATTGCCAATACGCTTTGCATTTTCCACTGTGATTCGGTCGATTTTCCTCCAATTGTCGGTAAATTTTCAACAAACACGGTGCGAATAGAAAAAAAGAAATCAGGCGGATACGCTCAAAAAAGGTGGT
>JAISMD010000074.1 GCA_031276935.1 Puniceicoccales bacterium | reverse complement strand
GAGAAAATGTACGTTCGCTAAACCAAAGGAACCGTTTTTCCCAAAAAATTCGATGGTCTCATTGTGATTGCGATCACTGGTCATGATGAACCAGTGAATGTGATGGCCATAGCGTTTCTCCGCATAGCGAATCTTCTCCGCAAATACTTGAAAGAGAGACTTACCCTTTACCGGTGTTACGCTAAATGTTCCCTTTGGGCCTTCAAAACCAAGGCGCGTCCCCTGTCCACCGGCCGCCGTAAATACCGCTACCCGCCCCTCACCTAATACCTCTTCCCCTAAATTGTAAGCGTCTTCCCATCGGCAATGACTGGTCTCATCCGACGGTAAACTAATATAATTTGCCGGTAATAGGGGCGTGTCCGCACCGATGGGGTAATTTTTTTCCTTCCCCACTAGGGTGCTAATGATCTCCGAAAAATAATCCAAATCAATGCGATCCGCTTGACGACATAAACTTAACCGTTCATCCGTATTTAACGTATCCCAAAAACGAAATACCTGCTTCTGACCAAAATGCTCAAAACGTTCCAAAACTTCTCGCTGCAACTTTTCCATAATTCACTCAAAACGAAACAACATTTCATTTTCACCGGCGATTTGTATACGTTCCCGGGCAACCTGTTCCACGAAATCGGAATCCTCTGCCAACTCCTTAACATGTTCTTCTTGGATTTCAAATCTATTTTTCATTTCCCGATACTCCTCCATCTTACGCCGTTGTTGTTCCTCCATCGCCCTACAATGACGGTAGGAACGATAGACCGCAACGGTACCAATGGTCAAAGTGGTCAAAAATACTAAAACCGCTAGCCAAAGTAATACCCTGTAGCGCATTTCTTTCCTAACACCTAACTTCCTACCCCAGAAACACATACCTGGACCAGGGATTGGGGAAATTAAATCCCTTTTTTCAACAAAAATCTTGACCCATATTGCGAATTAATCTGATTTTAGTAGCATGCTGGAAAAATTCGTAAAATCCTTTCTGCCCTCTCTGGCAATACTTTTTCTTGGAGGTTGTACTCCGATTTCAAAAAATCAATCACCCCTATACTTTATGGTAAAAAACGATCCCCGTATTCATTTCGGTCAATTGGAAAATGGATTCCGGTACGCGTTGATGAATAACGCCTACCCGAAGGAACATATCGTTATGGCTCTCAACTTCGATGTGGGTTCCTTCATGGAGGAAGAACGGGAATGTGGCCTAGCCCATTTCCTAGAACATATGGCTTTTCGCGGTTCAAAACATTTCCCCGACGGCGAAATCGTACAGCGGATGCAGGACCTGGGTATTGCCTTTGGCCATGACCTGAATGCCCAAACCTCCTTCCATAATACCCGCTACGACCTCGATCTCCCCCATAATACTCCGGAAACAATCCAAGCCGCTTTCACCGTCTTCCGCGATTTCTGCGACGGTCTAAGCATTACACAAAGTACCGTCGACCAGGAACGGGGTGTTATTCTTTCGGAAAAACGGGACCGTAATAACGTGATAAAAAAACTTTTACGTAAAAATTTGGAATTTTTCTTCGCAGGTACCCTCATTCCCAAACGATTATCCATCGGGAAAACTTCGGTTATTCAAAATGCGTCGGCGGAGGATCTGCGCCATTTCTACGAAAAGTGGTATGCCCCAGAAAAAATGTTCCTCGTTGCCGTCGGGAACCTCGATGTGAAGCAATTTGAAGAACGGATCCGCCAAACCTTCCAGGATCTGCCTAAACGCAATTCCTTTCCGGAAATAAATCTGGGTACCCTACAACTCCAGGAAAGAAAATTTCTCTACTTCTCCGATCCGGATTTGTCCACAACTACCATGGAAATCGCAACCCTATTTCCCGATCCATTCCCCGACGATAGTTACCAGGCACGCCGCCACTTGGAAATCATGAACCGAACCCTACGCATTCTCCAGGAACGTCTCCAGGATAGGCGATCGGAAAATCCATCGCTCTTCACGGAAAGCTCGACCGAAATGGACAAAAATATACTCCGAACAAAACATTCCTTGGTGGGCGTAAATATTAGCTGCGAATACGAAAACTGGCCCGCTTGCCTCACCCTTTTGGAACAGGAAATTAGGAAGCTTTACCAATATGGAGTTTCGGAGGAAGAATTACGGCGACAGGAAGAAATCGCCTCCGATAAGGCAGTAAAATTTTTACTCGCTGCCCCGACATTCCCCTCGGACGCCATCGCCCGGGACCTGATCGAAGGACATTGTAGCAAAACGGCTCTCCTTTCCCCCGAAGATTACCATAGGCTCATAGAAACCCTCAACGGAGATATTACTCCCAGGGATTGCTGGGAAGAATTCCGTAAAATTTGGCGCAACATATATGTTTCCTCCCTAAGCCATCGCCCCGTCGAAAATGCTCCCCAAAGTATAGAAACGGTTTTCGAAGAATCACAAAAAAAACCAATCCTCCCCACAGAAGAAGAAAAGTTGATCCCCTTTGCCTACGAATCTTTCGAAACTCCCCATGGGGATATTATAAAAAAAGAGCATGTGGAGGATCTCGCCATTACACAAATTACCCTAGCCAATGGCGTTCGAGTCAACTTTAAGCCAACGGATTTCCAACGGAATCAAATACAAATCGCCCTAAATATCGGCCATGGATTACTCACAAATTACCCCATGAAAGGCATTTTTCTTCTAGCCCAATCCTTTTTAGAGGGAGGTCTCGGAAAGAATCCATGGAAACAGCTCCGTAAACTCATTAGGGCTCGGGGAATTCAGATCGCTTTCAACATCGACGAATCCGGTTTTAATTTTACCCTCAGTTGCGATCAAAAAAATCTCCCCTTCGGACTCCAACTCCTCACGGCATATCTCTCCGACCCCGCCTTCGAAGAGCGGGTAACTTTCGAAACACGGGAAAGGTTAAAATCCATGTACCGGGAGCGTAGCTTTTCCCCCTACAATATATTCTGCGACGCCTACCAAAAATTTATTAAGGGAAATGACATTATTGCCGGACTCCCCGATGAAGAAAGCGCTTTTTCCGTCACCATGGACGAGGTTAAACAACTCCTAATCCCCGTTTTTCAAAGGGAAGCCATGGAACTCACCCTGGTCGGCGATTTCGATCTCCAAAGGGCCATTCAAAATGTCCAAAATACTTTCGGTGCACTCCCCAAGCGATCTCCCTCCGTCAACGACGTGGCGGAATCCGGCATATTTGTTTTCCCCAAGGGAACAAAGGAAAAAATCTTCCCCTTCACCGGGGACGAAAAACGTACCCTATCCATTCTGACCTTCCTGACGGATGACGAAAATAATATCCAGAATAATCGTTATCTAACGGTTCTAGCCTTTGCCATCGGCGACCAATTGTACGAAAAAATACGCAAGGAAGAGGGAAAAATTTATTCCCCCATCGTCGATCTTAATCCGACAATATCGAAGCACTTCGGTTTGTTTGAAATCACACTTTCCCTGAATCCCGAAACCGCCAATGATACAACCCAAACCGTACGCACACTCATCGAAGAATTTAAAACTACCCCGCTGGGAACCGAAGAACTTGCCCGCATTAAATTGCCTATTTTAAATAGAATTCGCGATAATTTCAGGGATAACGCATTCTGGCTTAATCACATTAAACGGGCACAACAACGCCCCCAGGATTTGGAAAATCTGCGTACCATGCTCCCCTTCTATGAAGAAATAACTTCCCAAAACCTCCTCGAAACGGCACGAAAATATTTCAACAATCCCGTGCATAGTATCATTACTCCATCCTCCAAATTCCAAGAAAATGATCGGTAAAAACGGAAGTTCCCCTAGGGGATATATTTCCGAACGATTCTATCGGAAAGCGTACAGATACATGCCCAATTGGGTAATTTCAATTTTCGAACAAATTCGCGGAGCGTAATTTCCTCCTCACCCTGTCTGCCAATCAAAACACATTCGTCCCCCACGGTTACCTGGGGGAGATGGGTAACGTCAATGGCCATCTGATCCATGGAAACATTCCCGATAATCCGACACCGTTGTCCCCGAATTAAAACTTCGCCCCCATTGGCTAGGGTAACCGGACATCCATCGGCATAACCTAGGGATAGGAGCGCGATTTTCGTATCCCGTTCCAGGAAAAAAGTCCGGCCATAACCGATTCCCGTCCCGGCAGGAACATTTTTAATGAGCATGGCAAATCCACTTAAACGGATAATGGACTTAAGTGCCAAACGTTTGACAAGGGAATCGTCCTCCAAAGAAGGAATGCCGTAGTGTAGCGTAGCAATGCGAACCGTATTCGTACCATTAATAAACTGGTGTATGCCAAAACCACTGGAGGCGTGTATCAACCAATTGGACTGCCCATGGCGTCGTACAATCTCTAGGAAACGGGACAACTGTAACTCCGTAAAATCCCTGTCCGCTACAACGGAAGCAAAATGCGTCGCAATTCCACTCACCTGTAAATGATCGCATTTCCGCATATGGACAAAAATTTCTTCCGCTTCCCTAAACCAAACCCCGGATCGCCCCATTCCCGTATCAATTTTAATATGTATATCCTGCTTAAATTGCCATTTCTTGGCGAAATTTTGTAGGCGATCGAGTTCCTCGATGGAGGAAACCAAAGGAATCGCCTTTGCCTGGCGGAGACCATCGATTTCATCGTCCAACATGGGACAAAGGATGAGTAGCGGTAGATCGACATGGGCGGAACGTACCCGCAAGGCTTCCTGAACGTCACTGACCACCAATCCATCGACAAGCGGATGAGCCCTGTCCCCTAGAAATGAAGCCATTTTTTCGAGACCTAAACCGTAGGCATTGGCCTTTACAACGGCAAAATAACGGATATTCGAAGGCATTACACCCTTGATTTTGGCTATATTCTCCGACAAAAAACGTAAATTAATTTCTAATACTCCACGCACGGTAAACGCATATAGTTAATTGTTTTTCCATAGTTCAAGTACAAAACTCACTCCATCCCACAAAAAACGGAACCATCCCATGGGAAAGAAAATAGGGAAATAAAAATGGGAAACGAAATGGCAGAGGAATCTGAAAAAAGATTCGTGGGGTGGTAAACCGGATTCGAACCGGTGACCCTCGGAACCACAATCCGATGCTCTAACCAGCTGAGCTACTACCACCAAACCGTCCCCAGCCTACGGTTACTCTTCCTTTGTCAATACAAGATGTGATTTTGCCATGACCTTCTTTTTTATTTTTTTTTCGTAAAACCCTATTGACTTACTTCTTTTTTATTTGTTCTATCCCAAAACATGAGTTCTTTTACGAAAATACCGTCCTTTTTATTTATTTTTATTCTATGGTCAATTCTCCCGCTTCCCGGTGAAATTTTCAGGGCAACATCGGAGGATGAAGCCTGCCAGTATCTGGAAAAAGTATACGGCAAAATAGAAAACATAAGGAACGATGCAATGCTGTTTGTCGATATCGATGAGACCCTAATTCACAATAGCTCGGATATTGGTTCTTACCAGAAACACGGTGATTTGAGAGCCGTTGAGGCTATAAACGGGAAATTGATCGAACTACTCCGTCAACTTAAGGATATAAAAATCGTGGGCATAACCAGTTCCAGAACCCAAACCTTAAACATATCTCCCCAAAACAATCTTCCCCAAAATGATCAGGATTGTTTTCTCAATCTCGTACCCATCCTAATTTCCGTAGATCCAAGGGGGGTATCAACCACTGAGAAAACCACTGAAAGAAAAGTCCAACAAACCGCATCATGGATTCGTTCCAAAGCCCTGACATCCGCCAAATCTCCCTGTCTCCATCTTCCCCTTTTCAATCCTTACCCCAATAGGACAATATCACTCCCTTTGGCAACGCAATTGGTTCCGGACTTACCTCCGGCCACCGATGACTTCCCTTTGAGAAACTTGCAATATAATTCGGCAACGGAGGTCACACTCCATAGATATTTCTCTCCCTTTCTCCAAAAAGCGTGCTTCGATTTATACGTACAAGGAGAAAAGAAAGGCGAAGAGACACAAACCTATGGAAAAATTATTGCCTGTCCAACCTATGAAAACGGTGTCATTTTTTCGAATTTTTTCCATCTTTCCGAAGCTTGGCAGAAAGGTCTTCCCATGCGTGCGTTTCTGTCTTTTTTCTCGAAAAAATTTCTCCGCACC
>JAISMD010000089.1 GCA_031276935.1 Puniceicoccales bacterium | reverse complement strand
CCATAAGTCGCCGCCGCCACTTGGGAGGAAATACCGATGGTTACCACCGAGGCGTCCCGTGTCAGTATATTTTTTAGCGCATTTGCAATTTCCACCAAAGAAAAACACGAAATCGTCGTCGCCTGTAAAAAATCTTGCCGCTTGGTTTCGTGGAAGGGGCGGGAACCTTCTCCGTAATTGGCAAAGGCGATGGAATGGACAAAGCCATTAATTTGTGGATGTTTTTTCCCAATCGATGTGGCCAATTGTTGTACTTCGTCGGCATTTTCGACGTCACAGATGTAAATTTCCCGATCTCCCAATAGTTCCCCTAGGGACTCCAAACGCTTCGTGGAACGTACGCTGTATATAACTTGTGCCCCTAATTTTTCCAAGGATTGGGCAATGGCCCAGGCAACACTCTTCCGATTGGCAACGCCCATTATTAGAAATATTTTCCCTTCAAAATCTAAGAAATCCACGGAAGCCATGGAAACAATTTTTTGGAAAAATGAAAACAAAAAATACCATAAAAATCCATGGCATTGCCAATTTAATTATATTGCCGTTCCCATTGGAATCGAAACGATCGAATTCCTGTTTCCAGGATTTTTAAATCCCGCAACATATTTTTACAAATCCCGCAGGATATATGGCAATCCCCTCCCCGGAAAGGAGTGAAATCAATCCATAGAAAATGAAATAAATTGAAAAATTAGGCAATGGTAATGGAGGGTTCCAAGTAGACATCCTGGATCGTATGGAGCAATTCAACGCCTTCTGCCATGGAACGTTGAAATGCCTTTCGGCCACAAATAAGTCCGGAACCTCCGGCGCGCTTATTAATGATTGCCGTTTCGATGGCTTCGTTGAAATCGTCCTGGCCGGATGCCCCCCCGGAATTAATGAGTCCCATGCGTCCCATGTAGCAATTGGCGACCTGGTAACGCGTCAAATCGATGGGATGATCCGTGGTGAGTTCCGTGTACACCTTTTCGTGGGTCTTACCGAAATTAATTGCTCTAAATCCACCGTTATTGGTGGGAAGTTTTTGCTTAATGATATCCGCTTCGATGGTTACGCCGAGGTGATTGGCCTGTCCCGTTAAATCGGCGGCCGTGTGGTAATCCTTATCCGCTTTGAAAGCCGGATTACGTAGGTAGCACCATAGAATGGTCACCAAACCCAGTTCGTGGGCCAATTGAAATGCGGCCGTTGTTTCCTGGATTTGCCGTGTCGATTCGTCCGATCCAAAATAAATCGTGGTACCGATTGCCGCTGCCCCCATTTCATAGGCCTGTTCCACCTGTGCAAAATAAATTTGATCGAATTTATTGGGATAGGTGAGTAATTCATTGTGGTTAAGTTTCACAATGAAGGGAATTTTGTGTGCGTATTTGCGACTCATACTCCCCAGAACTCCGAGCGTCGACGCCACCGCATTACACCCTCCTTCGATGGCTAACTTGATGATGTTTTCCGGATCAAAATAAATGGGATTCGGTGCGAAACTTGCCGCAGCGGAATGTTCGATGCCCTGGTCGACGGGTAAAATTGAGGTATAACCTGTTCCTGCGAGCCGTCCCGTGTGGGTAATCCATGCCAGATGATTTAGGACACGTTGGGAGCGGTCGGTGTAGGCAAAAACCCGGTCGATAAAATCAGGCCCCGGAAGGTGGAGAACTCCTTGGCTAATTGTTTGGCAACGGTGTTCTACGAGTCTACCGGAATCGCGTTCGATAAAATTTTGGATGCGTCTATTCATAGTGATGAATACTATAAATAATCCAAAAAAATTAAAAGACAATTACAAACTTGCCGCTACCTTTAAATGTTGGGCGACATCGGAGAAATTTCCGTTGGAAAGGAAAAGAAAAACTTGTTTACTGCAATTAATTTTCCGTGGAAAGGAGATTTTTATGGTGGAAATATCAACGGGTTGTGCGGGACAGTAATGGATATCGTTGGTTAATTTACGGATATCGAGGCTCTCGTTGCATTTTTTAAATACTTCCGCAATGTAAACTTCGTCGCTCCCCCGAAATGCTTCCACGAAAGTCTCCTGAAAATAGGCGGAGCAAGCCGAATTACTCCGGGGTTCGAAGGTGGTAATCAGTCGATGTTCCGGGAATGCCTGTTTTACGGCACGGATCGTTTCCGTAATGGCCGTTGGATGGTGTGCAAAATCTTCGATAATCACCGTGTGGGCATTGTTAAAAATAACCTCCTGCCGCTTCCGTACCCCTTTGAAATTACGCCAATCGACTTTCAAATTTCCCCCAACGTGGTAGCGGGCTGCCACGATCGCCATTGCTGCGTTGTACATATTATGTCTCCCAACCAGTGGACTCTTAATTTGCCATTGATTGCCATCGCCTTTTAGTGTAAAATAAGTCCCTTGGGATGTAAATTGTTCATCGGTGATGCGAAAATCATTGGAGTCGTCTTTGCCCACGAAAATTGTTTTTGTCCAGGGTACGGGTAGTAATTGTCGGACGTTCGCCGCGTCTCCATTGGCAATAATGTAGCCGCTGGACGGGACCAGTTTAATGACGTGGGAAAATGTACGCTGTATATCTTCCATGTCCCGGAAAATATCCACGTGATCCAGTTCGATATTATTGATCACTAAAATTTTAGGGGTGTAGTGGATGAACTTGCTCCGTTTATCGAAGAAGGCAGAATCGTATTCATCGCCCTCGATGACAAAGGGCGTGTCGCTACCACCGTAGCAGGTCCCGGAAGGGAAATTAAAAGGCGCTCCGCCGATAAGGTAACCAGGATTGCAATCGTTGATGGAGAGGAGATAGGTAATTAATGAGGTGGTTGTAGTTTTCCCATGGGTGCCGGTGACAACGATCGCATCGCGTCCGCCGATGATGTTTTTGCGGATGATTTCCGGAAGCGAACAGTAGGGGATCTTCCTATGATTCAAAATCCATTCCACTTCCTCATTGCCACGGCTAATGACATTGCCGATAACAATTAAATCGGGGGCAAAATTTTCCAGATTTTTGGGATTATATTCTTCGAAGAAATAGATTCCGTGCTGCACGAGAAGGTCGGACATGGGAGGATAGATTTTTCGATCGCTACCGCATACATCGTGTCCCAGCGATTGCATCAGAATCGCTAAGTTTCCCATAGCTGTCCCCCCGATGCCTAAAAAATAGATTTTCATCTTCCTCCCTTATTTGGGTACTTTATATTTCAACACTCTCCATTATCTACTTCTAAATTAAAAATCAAATCTTATAGATGCCTATCCCGTTAAATTTTGTTATTTTTTTTTAAAAGAAACGAAAATCAAAGGGCTTCCACGAACATGGAAAGCGCACTAATGCCACTGCCGATCCCAAGAAGAACAATTTTTTCTCCGGAGAGAATGAGTTCATTTTCCAGCGCATGGGATAGGGTAATGGGTAGGGCAACGGATCCCGTATTTCCTAGAAAAGGAAATGTGGTAAGGTCCCGATTGGGGTCGAGTTTCAATGCCTGACAAAGGAGCGTACGGTGTCGTTGACCGACTTGGTGGCAGATCGTATGGTTAATCTCGTCCATTGAAAGCTTGGTATAATCGAGGAATTGTCGCCAATTGTTTTCTGCGAGTTGAATACCGCGATGGAGGAGGGCTTCGGAATCCGTTTCCATGGCCAGTGCATTATTGGCCGTTCGATCCCCCTGGCATAGATCACAACCCTCGGAATCGGAAAGCAGGGACATGGCCCGCATTTGGAGCCTGGGGAAGCGTTTTTCTAACAGAGATTCGTGGACAATTAATGCGGCGACGGCAGCGGAACCGATCGTCAGATTGGCGAAATAGGATTTTATTTCCCGACGGGTAATGGTATTATTATCCCGTAGAAGATTTAGCGTATGGTCGAGGAGGGGTTTGGAATTTTCACCGGAAACAATCAAGGCGGAACGAATTTGTCCACCGTCGATGAGGGAGGCTGCCAATGCCATCGCATTGAGAAAACCAAGACAAGCGTTGGATAAATCAAAGAACGCGGTTTGGGAAGAAAGTTTCAAATTGTGGTGGACGTAGGCCGCCGTTGCCGGTTCGAGGTAATCGCGACAAACGGCCGCATGGATCAGGAGATCAATTCGTTCCCGGGGAATGGAGGTCTTTTCCAAAACCTTCCTAGCGGCTTCCGTACTCGCCTGGGACGGAAGGATGTCGTCCTCCCAGATGCGTCGTTCCCTAATACCGGTCATCAATTCCAGACGGCCCAAGGGCAGATGTAGGCGCTTGTAGAGAGCACCTAATTGTTCTTCGATGGCCTCCGAAGAAAGTACTTTCGGCGGCAATACGTGGGCAATGGATTCTATGACAGCGTGGGAAAAAGTAACGTTCATGGAAAACTTTATTGGGATAGGCTGGGAGCGATGTATTTGGCCTTAATGATAATGGTACCGCGGTGGCGATGCGGAGAGGAGGAACCATTGACGGTGACGATTTTACCCACGAGATTTACCAATGGTGTAGCCGTTGCCAAATTTGAGGTGTCCAGAAAGGCAGTAATCTTTCCCTTGTCGTCTTTGATACGATATTCGTAGTTGGGATGGGGGAGGAAAAGTTGAAAAAAATTCGCCCGGAAGCGTTCCAACCGACCGCTGTAGGTGGAAGGGCGTACCTTTGCCGTCGGAATATCCGGATCCGTAGAAAATTTTACCGGCTGACCGTGCTCCCGATGATATGCCCAGTTTTCGTGGGAACGATGGGGCCGCCCTTCGAGAAAATGGGAAAAACAAAGAATAAATGTAATCAACCCAATGCTGAGATTTTTCATAGAAAATGATTCCATAAGAAAAGAAAATTTTCAAGCAACATTTCACATACCATTTTATTTTTTTGTAAAGTTTTTTAAGCTGAAAAATTAATTGGAAGTATTTTGCGTGGTCTTCATTGGTTCACTATTTCCCTGCCAATCGGCTACGATTTTGAGGAGATTATCTTCAATTTCCTCGGTTAATTGCTCTTCCCCTTCGATGCGTTCCAAAATTTCTGTGCCGTGCGTCGAAAAATAGGACAGGAGATTTTGGGCGGTTTCGGTAACCTTATTTTGTTCTATTTTGTCGAAAATCCCACTCTTAATGGCCCAGAGAAGAATAATTTGTTCCCCTACGCTACGGGGAGCGTTGGCCGGTTGTCTGAAGAGTTCCACGATGCGGACACCGCGATTAAGTTGTTGCTGCGTCTTCGTATCCAAATCGGAGCCAAATTGGGCAAAGGAACGGAGTTCCTCGTACTGTCCTAGTTCCAACTTTAATTTCCCGGCTACCTGTTTGAAAGCCTTTAGTTGGGCCGCCGCACCGATGCGGGAAACGGATATGCCCACCGAAATTGCTGGCCGTATTCCTTTGTTAAAGAGACTGGTATCGAGAAAGATTTGTCCGTCGGTGATGGAAATGACGTTGGTCGGGATGTAGGCCGCGACGTCCCCCGCCTGTGTCTCGATGATGGGTAATGCCGTCAGGGAACCGTTTCCATGGGTAGCGTTAAGGCGTGCAGCGCGTTCGAGTAGTTTGGAGTGGAGGTAGAAAACGTCCCCCGGGTAAGCTTCCCGTCCGGAGGGACGCTTAAGAATGAGACAGATCTGGCGATAGGCTACGGCGTGCTTCGAAAGGTCATCGTAAACGATGAGCGCATCCATGGCATTTTGCATAAACCATTCCCCCATGGCACATCCGGCATAGGGAGCGATATACTGATTGGCAGGATTATCCGAAGCGGCGGCGTTGACCACGATGGTAAACTCCATGGCACCGCAATCGTTCAATGTTTTGATGGTACGGGCGACGGTGGAATTTTTCTGTCCAATGGCGACGTAGATGGAATATACCGGACGGAAATGGGGATTCGCAGAAGCAAGACCCTTTCGATTAATATGGGCTTGATTAATGATGGTATCGATGGCGATGGTCGATTTCCCCGTAGCCCGATCACCGATGATGAGTTCCCGTTGACCACGGCCGATGGGAATCATGGAATCAATGGCGAGTATACCCGTTTGGAGGGGTTGGGTAACGGATTTCCTGGGCATGATGCCGGGTGCAATTTTTTCGATGGGATAGTATTCCGTCGAAGCGATGGGGCCCTTCCCGTCGATGGCTTGTCCGATGGCATTCACGACGCGGCCGAGGAGATTTTTCCCAACCGGTACGGAAAGGAGTTTACCCGTTGCCGTAGCCTGATCACCGGCTTTGAGGTTACCGTGTTCTCCGAGGAGGACAATGCCCACAAAATCTTCCTCCAAATTAAGGGCGACACCGAAAATACCGTTGGCGAAATCGATCATTTCGTTGTACATGACGTCGGAAAGACCGTTCAGAATAGCGATCCCATCGGCGATGGAAACAATGGTACCCACATTTTTCTTACCCAGAGCAAGGTGGGAGGAAAGAATTTCCTGGCGAATTTGGTTAATGATAGACTCAGTCATGGGAAAACGTTACGAATATACGAAATAAGAAAAGTGGTGCCTACCTCAAGGATAATCCATCGAAATGTTTTAGATATTTCAATTTTTTGGAAAAATATCTTTTGGCCGAGCAATGGAAAGCTCAAAAGAAATGGCCATAAAAAATCAAGTTAGATGAAAAACATGAATAAAAATAAAAAAAAGCATAAAAAATATTGCCAATAAATAATTGTTGACTACGATGCGTATATTGTTTTGTATTAATTGTAGAAGAAAGGACAAAAATGAATGAAAATATAAAAAAAATATTGGGTGGCGTGTTGTTATTGATGACGCCGCTTCTAACGAATGCATGGGATTGTGTGACTTTTCCGACTTACGATGACGAAGGAAACCTCATGGGCTCTTCTTTGAAAAAGGGGTTAATAAATCCAGGGGAGGCGCAGGCAATATCTGGGACGGGGACTATCCTTATTCAAAATAGAGCTTCGCAAGCAGCCCTAGAAGCAGCCCTGGAGCAGCAAGCAGCCCTAAAAATAGCCCTGGAAGAGCAAATAAAAGCCCTAGAAGATGAAATAGCAAACAAAAAAAAGAAAATACCAGCCCTAGGAAAGGAAATAGCAGCCCTAAAAATACAAATGGAAAACCTAGACTGGAAAGCAAAAAACTCAAAGGGATTAGACCTAAAAAAGGAAATAGCAGCCCTAGAAGATGAAATAGTAGCCCTAGAAGATGAAATAGCAGCCCTAAAAGATGAAAGAGCAGCCCTATGGCGGCAAAAAGAAGACCTAGAAATGCAAGTACAAGGAGTCGATAGGCATACCATGCAAACCAGAAAACAGGCAGCGGAGCAAGAAAAACAGGCAGCGGCACAGGCAGTGTGGGATTGGTCTGTGAAGAGCGACATATTTTGGTTATATGAAGTTTACAACAATAAATACGACAAGACCTCGACGAAGGTTTCCTATTTGTTACCGGATGTGCCTTTATTCATGCCAATAGAAAAGCTAAAGATTAGTGATCCAAAAAACAACAAAGATGGAGTTTTAAAGCCTTACGGGGATGTCCTTTGCTGTGGTTACTTAGATCAACCGGGTATCGATGACACTGAAAATACAAATCAGAAGGTGTATGAATCCATTGTTTTTTACCGTTATGCCAAGGGGCCTCGCTGTTTGTTCATAGCGCCTGCGGCCAAACACCATGAAGTACTCGGTACAAATGAGGGCAAAGAGTATTCGTATGCAATTTATCAATTGATTAATGCTAATTTGGGGCTGGTGAAGAGCGGGAAAAGCAAGACCATGAACTTAAATGAAATGGAAGGCAAAGCACTTTCTGGGCTTGTGAGCCAAAAATGGGCAAAAAGTCGGCTCTCTATTTTTTCATCCTTTGAGGAGTATGAGCTCCCGAAAATTGAGATACCTCAAACCAAGAGGAATGCTATATTTGCAACAAACATTCAAATAAAAGGTCAAAAAGGCCGAAAAGACCATGTCTTCGATACATATCACGTCTTCTTAAATAAAGAGTGGACGGGGTTTTTGGAAAGTGCACTTTTTGGAAAAAATGAAGGCTTATTGGATGGTATGAAAGATTGTAACACTACAGTATATAGTGATATGGTTTCTCTTTGCGGGAAATTGGTGGGCATAGGTAAAGAAAACGAAGAGATAGATTATGCTTTCGATCGCATACGGGAAAGTTTAAGCAAAAAAAATCATCCGGGATATGTAAAGTATCTACAATTTAGAAAACACGTGTATGAGAATCCAGCAGTAAGTCCAAGACTTGAGCGTGCCTTAGCCTTATTAAAAGAGAGAGAGAAAGAGGGAAGGGGACTAATAAGAAATGGAAAACCAAAACAAACTTTCTATGATCTTTTAGGCCGGGAGTTGAGGACAGAAGGAATTTTGGGAGGGAAGAAAGGTAAAGGTGATGAGAAAATAACACTACGCAAAGTATGCCAAGGTCCAGATGATAGGCAACCCAAACAGCGAGAAATACCTTCGCCGCCGCCGAAAAAAAGATCTGCTTCGGTAGGTGGTTCTTCGGTAGTTAAACTACCAGGTCGAGGGTCCAGAACCAAAAAGGTGCCTACAGCAAAAAACCCCCAAAGCCCGCTTCTACCTACGGCAGATGTTACACCACCGGTTTCACCTCGTCCCAGGGTAACATTTCAAGAAAGCCCGAAGGCAGATGTTACACCAAGGGTTTCACCTCGTCGCAGAGTAGCATTTGAAGCAGACCCTAAAAGCCCGAAGGCAGATTCGGAATTACCGGTTTCACCTCTTCTCAGAAGTGTGTCTACAACAGGAACACCCCAAAGCCCGCATCTATCTTCGGTAAATAAGGGAGATCAAGATCCGGTAGTAGTGAGCAGCACGTCAGCAGACATGCAAGTGTCGGCAGTAATGCCAGTACAACCAATGACTATGGAGGAGCGCCTAAATGCCAAAAAGCAGGCGATGAAAAGAATAAACGAAGAGAGGGAAAAAGCGCTTCGTCAAGCCGCCGAGAGGGCGCAAAAAGTCGGAGACAGTCTACAACGACCAAGGAAACCGTGAAATATGATAACTCGAAATTCGATGGAAGTAATTGAAGTTTGAGAAATATTAAAGTAAGGAAAGGGGAAGCATCCCCTAGAAAAAGATAATACAGTTGATACTCGATGAATTCGGGAGGGTTTTTATAAACTCTCCCGGTTTTTTTCTCCCTTCGACTACCTCAGCGTTACTATTCATAGCGTTCCCGGTTTTCCCTAACAATCGGAATAAAACAATCTTGCTAAATCCTTCCCCAATTTTTCTAATCCAATCTTCCATTTTCCCTTATCTAACCCATGATCATCGATCTTATTTCCCTTTTCCCTGAAATGCTCCAGGGCTTCCTCCACTCTTCCATTCTCGCCCGGGCTCAAAAATACCAATTTCTCCAATTGCGTACCCATAATTTGCGCCATTGGGCTACGGATGATAAACATCGTAGGGTCGACGATCGTCCATTCGGTGGAGGTGCCGGTATGGTACTCCGTCCCCAACCCATCGTCAATGCAATCCAAAGTCTCCGCCGAGAACAAAGTTATGTCGTCTACCTTTCCCCCGACGGTGTTCCTCTGAGCACATCGGTTGCAAAAGATTTGGCTACGCGGGAACATATCATTTTTTTGTCCGGACATTACGAGGGAATCGATCAACGTATCCGGGATAAATATGTACACATGGAATTGTCCATCGGCGACTATATTCTAACCAATGGTACCTTGGCAGCGGCGGTTGCCATCGATGTTATTTGCCGTTACGTTCCCGGGGTTTTGGGGAACGATGATTCTCTCCGGCAGGATTCCTTTAGTGACGGATTGCTGGCCCATCCACAGTATACGCAACCCAGGGTTTTTGAAGCTATGGCGGTACCGGAAGTTCTTTTAAGCGGGGATCACGGAGCCATTCAACGGTGGCGTCAGGAACAACGTCGGACGCGTACGGAAAAATTACGGCCGGATTTATTGGAGGAATAGCAAAATCATGGTGTAAAAATGTTTGACTAATATTTTTGCTTCTCCAATTGTAGTGGTAGGGAAGATTATGAATCCGATTATTGAAGAGATTGCTTCACGGCAATTGATTAGGGACCGCGACAATTTTAAAGTTGGCGATGGTGTTAGGGTGCACGTCAAGATTCGCGAGGGAGGAAAGGAACGTATTCAGATTTTTTCTGGCATCGTGATCGCTAAGAAGCACGCCTCCATTGCATCGACATTTACGGTACGCCGTGTCATTGCCGGGGAAGGCGTGGAACGTATTTTCCCCATACATTCGCCGAGTATTGCTTCCATTGAAGTGGAACGGGAGAGCGTAACGGTGCGGGCAAAATTATACTACCTCCGCCAGCGCATCGGTAAGGACGCCATGAAGGTCAAGGAAAAGAAACGCTAGGGATTTATGTTGGAAATTGTGGTCAAGTCGGTCATTTTCCTACTGTTACTTGCCTTAGGCGGATATTTTTTCGTCTACTTTCGCAAACGGGGTTGGCTATTTCCCGTGGGAAAAGGGACTTTCCGTAGCAGCGATTTACAAATCCAGGAACGTTTACCCATTGGTGGGCGTCATTATATTGCGATCATCCACTGTGATGGGCAAAGATTTTTGGTCGGTATTTCTCCGAATTCCATTACCTCCATCGGTGAATTGAAGTCCGAAAATATTACTCAATCTCCGGTGACAGCGACTTCCCCGACCCGGGAGAATGATCCTCCGGGCCAGAGTCCCATTTTGGAACGAAGTTAATGGCGTTGCTCATCGAATTACTTTCAAAGGCGACAATTTTTCTCCGTTCTAAAAACATAGAGCGGCCGAAATGCGATGCGGAATGGTTATTTGCCCATGTCCTGGGGTGTACGCGTCTGGAGTTGTACCTGCGTCATCGCAGCACAATCGACGGTGCGAGTGAGGCCCGATTTCGGGAATTGTTGCTCCGCCGTGGTGCGCGGGAACCTTTGCAGTATATTTTGGGGGAAGTCGATTTCTGTGACGTAAGACTGAAGGTCAACGCCAATGTTCTCATCCCTAGAAGCGAAACGGAATGGCTCGTCGAGTGGCTTATGGACTACATAAAAAAGCATTTCCCCGATGCGTTGGGTCCTCGTTCGGAACTGGCGATTCTGGATCTGGGGACTGGAAGTGGAGCCATTGCCATTGCCTTGGCAAAAAAATTCCCTGGGAGTCGGATCTTTGGAATTGATCGATCGCCGTTGGCATTGAAAGTTGCCCGCGAAAATATGTATTCCAATGGAATTGGAAATGTGCGATTTGGGGAATCGGATTGGTACGATATTTTGGAAAAAAGGGGAGGGAAGTTATTCGATATCATCGTTTCTAATCCTCCCTACCTCAGCCAAGAGGAATTCGATCGAGCTCAGGACGAAATTAGGAAGTACGAACCCAGGGAAGCGCTTGTGGCTCCCAATGAGGGTTTAGGCCATGTGGAGACCATTTTAAAGGGAGCTCCCCGTTTTCTCAAACCGAACGGAATCGTTGCACTGGAAACCGCTGCGTCCCATCCACAGTGGCTGCAAAAAAAGTACGGGGAGCAATTCCGAAGAACGGAGATTTTACGCGATTTAAATAAATATGATCGATTTTTTATCGCCCAAACCTAGGGGAATGGTTTAGGAACTTGCTATTTTTTTTATTTTAATTAGAAATAGGAGGTATTCGAAGGGGGATATGAATCAGGATTTTATCATTAATATCACGGAAAGGGCAATGATTCTCGTACTCATGCTATCCATGCCGCCCATCCTAATTGCTACATTTGTTGGTCTCATCACCAGTTTACTGCAGGCTTTGACGCAGATCCAGGAACAGACTCTCGGTTTTGCCATCAAATTATCTTGTACGGTTTTGGTCTTAGTGCTATCGGCTTATTGGATTGGCGATGAATTACTCGCCTTTGCGAATAACCTGTTTACCAATTTCCCATCAATGATTAGATGAACATAGGTGTACAGCAGTTGACGTCCGTTCTTTTTCTGATGATGATGTGCATCGTACGTCTTGCGGCGGCGTTATCCCTAACACCGGTATTCGCAAAACAGTACATCATGGGAATGGGACGTAATGTGGTTATTTTTGCCATGGCGTTACCGCTTTTCCCCGTGCTTTATCCCACATTGCCAGCGGGTACGCTCCCCATCGCTTTGATCATTTTACTTATTTGTAAAGAAGTGATGATCGGTGCTTTGCTGGGGTATCTATCCGGTTTTATTTTTTACATAGCGGATAGTGTGGGTTTCATTATCGATATTCAACGGGGGTCGTCCATGGCCATGACCTTTGACCCGGTTGCCGGATCTCAAACTTCCCTTCTCGGTAGTTTTCTTACCCAAATGATCGCTACCCTGTTTTTTACCATGGGTGGATTTTTATTTTTCGTTGGGATTATTTACAAAAGTTACGTCATTTGGCCCGTCTTTACGTTTTTCCCGACCTTTGATGTCAATTTCCCAGCCTTTATAATGTCCTTTGTGGATGAGATTATGGAAGTCCTTTTCTGTTTTTCGGCACCCATTTTGATTGTACTTTTTTTAGCGGAGTTTGGTC
>JAISMD010000015.1 GCA_031276935.1 Puniceicoccales bacterium | reverse complement strand
GTTCGATGTGACACGGAATTTTTCCTCCCAGCGAATCCGAACCACGCTTAAGATTTGACGCCCCTTTTTTTGCTTTTATGAAATGGAACTATGTTCGAATCCATTACCGACAAAATCAGTAATATTTTCAGGAATTTACGGGGTTTGGGAAAACTTTCGGAAGAAAATATCGGGGAAGCTTTAAGGGAAATTCGTTTGGCTTTACTGTCTGCGGATGTCAATTTCTCCATCGTCAATAATTTCATTCAGCGAGTTAAAGAGCAATGCCTGGGCCAAACGGTTTTGCAAAATATTACTCCGGAACAGCAATTCGTTAAAATTATTTTCGACGAAATGTGCGTCCTCCTGGGGAACGATAAAATCACGGAATTGAGTTCAAAAAAACCACTCAAAATCCTCATGGTCGGCCTCCATGGTTCCGGGAAAACGACCTCAACGGTGAAGCTCGCCCACTTCCTGAAAAATAAAAACCAATACGCCAAACCCTTGGCCGTCGCCTGTGACGTCCATCGTCCGGCAGCCATTAATCAACTGGAAATCCTCTGCCAACAAACGAATATCGATTGCTATGCGGAGCGCGATTCGAAAAACGTCACCGCCATTGCCCTTGCCGGACTTAGCCATGGAGAAAAAAATAATCACGATTTGATCCTCTTCGATACGGCGGGACGCTTACAAATAGACGAATACTTGATCGATGAAATCAAAGATATTGCGCTAAAGGTTCATCCCGATGAGGTATTTCTCGTCGCCGACGGAGCCCTGGGACAAGAAGCGGCCAACGTCGCCAAGGACTTTCACAGAGCGGTTCCACTGACCGGTATTATCCTGACCAAACTCGACGGCGATAGCCGTGCCGGTGCCGCACTGTCGATGAAGGAGGTTACGGGGGTACCCATCCGCTATATGGGTACGGGGGAACGGATGGAGGCCTTTGAAATTTTTCATCCATCCCGCATCGCACAGCGCATTCTCGGTATGGGCGACGTACTCTCCCTCGTGGAAAAAGCACAGGAACAGGTCAATGAAAAAGAGGCCAAAGAATTTGAGAAAAAATTAAAAAAAGGGAAATTTGATTTCAATGATTTCCTCCAACAATTACAATCGATTCAGAAAATGGGTTCCATGGAATCCCTGATCAAACATTTACCGGGTACGCACCATTTGAACATCGGTCCCGAAGCCAACGATAAATTGAAACAAAGCGAAGCCATTATCCATTCCATGACCGCTAAGGAACGCGCTAAACCGGAAATCATTGATGGTTCCCGTCGTCTCAGGATCGCAAAGGGTTGTGGTCTACCGATACAGTCGGTGAACGAATTGCTTAAAAATTTTAAACAAATGCAAACCATGATGAAAAAAATGAAAAATCCCCAGTCCAATTTGAAATCCCTTTTGGGAATGTAATGCCATGGAAACGGCCCGCCATATCGATTGCGTAAAACTTTTACCCGGCATCGAAGTCGGTGAATATTTTTCTGAAAATAACCCGTTTCCGTTGGATTGTGCGGTGGTTAAGATTTCGGACGGACAGTATCCGCGAAAGATCAACCATGGATTCTATGAAATGTTCTACGTCCTGGAAGGTTCCTGCGAAATCGACTTCGGTGATGATATCCTTAAACTCTCCCCAAAGGACGTTTACGTCATTTCTCCGGAAAAAACACATACCATTCGTGCAAAATTCGTCCGCCTACTGGTGGTCTGTACACCACCCTTTGCCCTAAAAAACGTCGAATTTATCCCGGACCAAAACCCATGAAATGGTTCGCAAATTTACTAATTCTCAACCTGCGTTTTTACCAAAGATTCCTATCCCCATTGAAGTCGTTGCTATTGGGTCCCCATTGTCACTGCCGTTTCTCCCCGACCTGTTCCCAGTTCGCAATTCGTACACTCCGGACTAAACCCCTCTGGAAAGCCCTGAAACTTATTCTCCTTCGCCTGAGTCGATGCCATCCCTTTTACCGGAAATAGGGAATGGAGAAATTTTTAAGGAATTAATTTACGCTTGCTGCGGAGCACAAAATTTTTTCCATTTTCTCGGATGCCTTTACCAATTCCAGTACACGTCGCCATCGTAATGGATGGGAATCGGCGTTGGGCAAAGAAGAATAATTATCCCATTTTCCGGGGACATCGTCGCGGTGCGCGTAGGGCTGCCGAAATCGCCGCTGCGGCTCTGAAACATAATATCGCCTACCTTTCCCTCTTCGCCTTCTCCTCGGAGAATTGGAAACGTTCCCCCGTCGAAATTAACTATCTCATGCGGCTCTTTTCCCGCTCCATAGAACACCATACCGCACGCCTCATCGGCCAAGAAATCTGTGTCCGATTCATCGGTGACCTGACGCCTCTAAACGCTGACCTCTTCCAAAAAATTAGATCTATCCAAGAAAAAACACAGCACGGTAGAAAACTTTTCCTGACCATTGGGATTAACTATGGCAGTCGGGACGAAATCGGACGCGCACTGAGGAAAATCCCTCCCGAAGAGATCGCAAATTGCTCCTGGGAAACGGTCCAAAAACACTTGGATACCCAGTATAGTCCCGATGTGGACCTGTTCATTCGTACGAGTGGCGAACAGCGGTTGAGTAATTTCCTGCTCCTCCAATCGGCCTACGCCGAACTCGTCTTCGTCCAGAAAAATTGGCCCGAATTCACTGCCCAGGACTTCGAAACCATACTCCAAGAATTCGGACGACGACAACGTAACTTTGGTAAATAATGAAAGCGAGAATATTAAGCACCGTTGTTCTCTGTCTACTGCTTATCGGGACGCTCCTTAACGGAGGTATTTCCGGAGGCGTACTACTGTTGGTCATCTGTTCCGCATTGGCACAATTGGAATTCTACCAGCTGAGCGAAAAAATAGGGTGGAAACCCCATAAAAAAAGTGCCACACTCCTCGGTACCATGGTGCTATGGGGGAGTTTCTTTTCCCGGGAAGGCATGGTAGATCTTAACTACGTCCTTTCTGCTCTGGCATTGATTTTCCTCACCTTTGCCCTTTCCCTATTGCTAACGGGTAAGCCGGAAGACCTCAAAAATATCTTCATTCCCACTGTCTTTGGGATCCTCTATATTCCAACCATGTTTTGCATCCCCCTTCTTTTCATCAAAAAATTTCTACTCCTTGGGGAGTCGATCCTGGCCCTACGCCTCGTTCTTTGGATCATCACGGTGGCCAAATTCAGTGATATCGGGGGACTACTCATCGGTCGCAGGTGGGGGAAACATCGATTAGCTCCCCTCTTTAGTCCGGCGAAAACCTACGAAGGTTTGGTGGGCTCCCTCCTATTTTCCGTTGCCGTGGGTTACATTTTTGCCCTTTGCTGCAGCGACGCTTGGCCATCGAGTTTTTCGAAGGTAAAAATCGCCTTCCTATCGGTTCTAATTGCCCTACTGGCTCTCATTTCCGACCTCATCGAATCCGGATTTAAACGCCTAGCAAAGGTGAAGGATTCCGGCCATAGTATCCCGGGCATTGGCGGTGTACTCGACCTAATGGATAGCCTAATTTTATCGCTTCCCATCGGTGTTATTGTTCTCAAAGAATTCATTCTGGTCTAGGAAAATGAATTTGGGTAAATTATTTGTGGTTGCGACGCCCATCGGGAATTTGCAGGACATGACATTCCGTGCCATCGAAACGCTTAGGCAATGTCCCCTCATTGCCTGTGAGGACAGACGCGTCTCACTCAACCTTCTCCGCCACTTTTCCATCGACGCTACGCTCATTCCCTACCATAACCACAACGAACGAATGCAAACGGAATACCTTTTGCAAAAAATTGACGAAGGGAATTCGGTTGCACTCATCTGCGATGCGGGAACACCCACGATCAGCGATCCGGGGTTTCACCTCGTCCGTAGCTGTAAACAACGGGGCATAACGGTGATTCCAATTCCGGGAGCCTGTGCATCTACGGTAGCACTTTCCGCTTCCGGTCTACCGGCGAATCGCTTTCTTTTCGTCGGTTTCCCGGGACACAAAATGAGTGAACGTAGAAAACTTTTGGAAAAATATGCCTCCTTTGAAGGTACCCTTCTATGCTACGAATCCTGCCACCGCGTGGAAAAATTCCTCACCGATATCGCCCATGTTTACGGTCCAGATCGCACCGTTTCCCTTTGCAAGGAATTGACGAAAATTCACGAAACAATTCTAACTGCACCGATCTCTGACCTCCTCCTCCGACTCCAAACCTTATCCCTCCGAGGAGAATTTGTTGTGCTCATTGCGGAACAGGATTATCGGCTATAGTTTTCCTACTTTCCGGGATCGTGATAACGGATTGGCATAGCAGTTGGGTATGGCTATGCTTGGGATGAAATATGATTTCAGCGGGCGTACCCCGTTCCACAATCTTCCCCCCATTGAGTACGCAAACCTGATCCGCCATTCGCTGTAAAAGAGAAAAATCATGGGTGATAAACAAAATCGCAAAACCCAATTCCCTCTGCAATACCCCAATGCTCTCCAGAATCTGTTTCTGTAAAACCACGTCCAGAGCCGTTGTGGGCTCATCGGCAATGAGTAATTTGGGATCGTTGATGAGGGCAATGGCAATCATGGCCCGCTGCTGCATCCCCCCACTTAATTCGTGGACGTAGGCATTGAAAATCCTCTTTGGATCGGAGAACCCCACTTTTTTGAGCATATCCAGCGCCCGGGCTTTCTTCCTAAGTCCATCCATGATCTCGACCAATTGATAGCCAATCGTTAGGACCGGATTGAGCGCCATATTCGGTTCCTGAAAGATGTAGGATATCCTATGGCGGCGAATGGGAATGAGTTTGGAGGGAGGTAAATCCAATAGGGACTGCCCTCCCAATATAATTTTTCCCGAAACCATGGTGTCAGACCGTAAACATCCTATGGTTTCCGCAATAAGCGTCTTACCGCTACCGCTCTCCCCAACCAACGCCAGTGTCCCATGCCTCGGAATCGAAAAGGAAACACCGTCGATGGTAGGCTTTTCTGCATTTACAAACCTTATGGTTAAATTTTTTACGGAAAGATAGGGATTCAGATCCATAATACTTTTTGAAGAGATCGGGGACTATTTAAACATTGCCAACAATGTCGAGTACTTTAGGGTAAGGTTTTACAGGAGTACTTATGGACAAAGATATCATTATTTCTGGTGTGCATCTGGAATTAACCGATGCTTTAAAGCAAATCGTTTTGGAAAAATCGGAAAAATTATTCCGCCACGAAGGACGTATTATTCGCATACGCTTCGAATTGGAACACGCCCATACGAAAGATCCGGAAACGGAATTCATTGCCAAGGGACACATCGAAATCCAAGGACCGGATATTATTGCTTCGGCGGCTAGTAACGATCTCTATAAATCCATCGACCTTCTTATCCAGAAATTGGATCGCCAACTCGGTGAGCACTTTCGGAAATAGATTTTCGCTTCATTTCTAATTCCATTTTTTCTATATTTCCAGCGAAATAGCGGGAAATAGGTCCCCGAGAAAATCTTCCCTTCCTTCGGGAAATGGGTTATTATTGATTTTTCTATAAAAGAAAAAAGAGTTCCCTCCAATCCCTTTGAACGATCTTGCGCTCCCCCGTTCTTTTCCTATATCTTCGTCCCATGGAAATTCCGCTCAATCTGTGCGTGGGCGAGCTTACTGGCCGTCCCAATCGTTTTATCTTTGAGGGAATCAGCGAAGGAAAAGCACGGCGATGGCATTGTCCCGCAACCGGTAAAATCGGACTCATTGACAATTTCCGTGGAATTCCATGTCTTTTCACACCGGCGGTCGAAGCCAAGAAACGGAGTACGCAGGGGACCGTGGAAGCGATTTCCCTCAACGGTGGAAAGGATTGGATCGGTATTAACCAAAACCGCATCAACGGTTGGGTGGAATATTTCCTCGGGAAAAATGCCCTTCCCGAAATGATTCCCACGGAGGGGTGTTCCCTACGCCACGAAGTTCAGATCGGAGATTCCCGCATCGATCTCGTCGTCGAAAATGGTGAAAAATGTGTATTTTTAGAGTTAAAAACTCCCATTCACGACCTACTGCTTTCCCCGGGGGATCATTTTTCGCGACCGCCGTCGGCTACATTTTTCGATCGGGGATTACGCCATTTCCAAACGCTCGCCCAATTGGCAAAAGCTGGACATCGGGCCATTGTTGCCCTATGTTTCATGTACGACGCGGTACCATTTTCCCCGCCGGAGCGGAATAAATGGAACGCGAAAATCATCGATACGATCGGCGAAGCCAATGCCCAGGGCGTCGAGAATTGGCAGCTCAACTTCAAAATTTCCCCAAATAAATTGGCAATTACTTCCTGTTTCAAAAGGGAGTTAGCCCACGAAAAACTTCTCCAATCTTTCCAGCAATAACCTATTTTTTAAAATTAAATTACTTTTCCCAGCCTCCAATTGAATGAATTTTTTGTATTTTAAAAGTAAAAAATATTTATTTTATCGCACGACGACGTTAAAGACTTTTCCAGGCACATAGATTTTTTTTACAATTTCCCTGCCGGAAAGAAAACTCTGGAACCGTTCCCTTTGCCAAGCCATTTGTTCAACAATTTCCTGAGTCGCTTCCCCATTGATGAAAATTTCGTCGCGAATTTTTCCGTTGATTTGCAGTATAATTTTTTTACCATTCACAACTAATTTTTCAGGGTCACAGCTGGGCCATTCGGCTTTCGCAATGGAAAATTCGCCGCCCAAACGGGCCCACAATTCCTCCGCAATGTGGGGGGCAAAGGGAGCCAGTAATTGTAAAAATGCCATTGCCGTCGACCGGCTAATGCCCTCCTTTTGTGCAAAATTTATAAAAATCATCATCTGGGCAATGGCCGTATTGAACTGCAAAAATTCAATGTCGTCCGTAACTTTTTTGATCGTTTCCTGAAATAAACGGTCGACCTCAAGAGTGTCATTTTGTAAAAAATCCCTAACCTTGCCTTCCCCATCGATGAGGAGTGCCCAAACTTTTTTCAGAAAACGATGTACACCCTCGATCCCCTGCGTGTTCCAAGGTTTCATCGCCTCCAATGGCCCCAAAAACATCTCGTATAGACGCAGCGAATCGGCTCCATAGCGGCCAATAATTTCATCGGGATTGATAACGTTGCCCCGACTCTTCGACATCTTTGACCCATCGCTCCCCAAAATAATTCCCTGGTGAAATAACTTCCTAAATGGCTCCACCGCCGCTGATAAAACTCCGATGTCGTAGAGAAATAAATGCCAAAAACGGGCGTACAATAAATGTAAAACAGCGTGTTCCGCCCCACCGATGTAAAAATCAGGGCTCTTCCAATAGGCCTCCGCCCGAGGATCGACCAACCCTTCCCCGTAATGCGGCGACATGTAACGTAAATAATACCAACAGGATCCTGCCCACTGGGGCATCGTATTCGTTTCCCTCCTCGCCGGTATAAATCCCGGTCGCATCTCCGAAGCCGTTTCGCCCGTTTGTAAATTCACAAAAATATCGATCCATTCCCCTATCCGTGCCAAGGGACTTTCCCCATCGTCGGAAGGTAAATAGATTTTTGCCTCCGGGAGTTTCAAGGGTAATTGTTCCCGAAGAATCGGAATCGCACACCACTCCATACCATCTTTTTCGTAGGAGATAATGTCACCGGGAATCTGATCGAGGAAATAGGCTTTCTTCTCGGCCAACGCACGGTCATAGTAAAAACGCTCAATCCAAAGAATCGGAATCGGTTCCCCCCAGTAGCGCTGGCGCGAAAATAACCAGTCCCGCAATTTATACTTTACTGCCCGTCGACCTAAACCCTTTTCCTCCATCCTCCGAATAATGCTTTCCCGGGCAACCTCCGTCGATAAACCATTAAATGGCCCCGAATGAACCAAAATACCTTCTCCACAAAAAGGTAAATCATTTCCAATGCCATGCTCCAATCCCTGCCCCGAGAATGCTCTATCCTCCGAAATCGCAGCGAAAAGCAGAGGGTTTTCTTTCCCATTTCCGTCAATTTCTTTTCGCCCGGATGGGTCCTGACTCTCCGAGGGAATAATCACCCGTTTTACGGGAATGTTAAATTTCTGCGCGAATTCGAAATCCCGCTCATCGTGGGCCGGTACAGCCATAATGGCCCCCGTTCCGTAGGAAATCAAAACGTAGTCCGCGACCCAAATCGGAATGCGTTCCCCATTGAGCGGATTTTTTACAAATCCCCCCGTGAATATTCCCGATTTTTCCCGAGCTAAATCCGTCCGTTCCAGATCACTTTTCTGCTTCGCTCGCCGTATATATTCCTGGATTTTATCTGAATTTTCT
>JAISMD010000013.1 GCA_031276935.1 Puniceicoccales bacterium | reverse complement strand
TCCCGTTATTAAATTCGTAAAGTGCCGAAAATAATCCCACGTCCTTGGCCAATAAATTCGTAATATAGGGCACCGTTTCCATGATTAATCAAGGGATTCCTCCTTCTTTTCCCCTTCGTCCGCAGGCGCAGATGGAACTTCTTCCGCCGCTTCCGCTAAATTCTCCACCTTTACTTCTTTTTCTTTTTTCTTCCGATTCGCCGTAATGAAGACCCAGGCCGTCACAATGATTAGAACGACAATAATCGCCATTAATATGCCAATGAGCAGGAAAAATTGGACCTTTGAACCATCCGTCATTTCAATTCCTGCAATGGAAAACATGGTGTCACTACTTTTCCCCAACGCCTTCGGTAAGGGAGGTAGGGTCACGGGGAATAGGGAAACAGTGACCTTGTCGTAGGACAGTCCCTCGATACTATTCGTCACCAGATACTTGATGTCCCGCACGTAATCCTCCACCAACGAATCCTGCCGATAGGCAAGGAAAACAGAGGCCGATGACGGTACCGTCTTCTCCGCATAGGGATCGTTATCCGGTAAAACGACGTGTACCCGTGCCTTCAACACCCCCGGGATTTTACTCAACGTCAACGCAACCCCCTCCGCAAGCGCGTTCATGAAACGAACCCGCTCCTCCAATGGCGAGGAAACTAAACCCGATTTCTTAAATACATCCCCCAAAGTTTGATACTTGGGTAAGGGATATCCCTGCGCACCTAGTACGTCAACCGCCGTCGAAAAACTTCCACTCGAAACCGCTAGGGCACAACTTTCCTTCCCGATAATCTTCTTCGGCGTAATGCCGTACTGCTTCAGGATTGCAATCATCTCATTAACCTCGGATTCCTCCAGATTATTAAAGAGAGTCGTCATGCCACAACCCGATAACAGTAAACTGAAAAGTACGAAAAATATGCCCCACGTACGATCGCATCTCCTTTTTCCTCCATCCATACGAGTTCCTATTATGGCGAAGTAAAATTTTAGTCAAACGACAAAATCAAAAAAATGCACCTTTGGATAATTTTTTTTGTCCCGACCTATCCCATACGTAATTTTTCCAGGAAAAAATATTTCCACTGCACCCTATTTTGCTTCGAAAAACTAAATAAAAAGAATGGGAACGGTAATGTGAAGAAATAAACAGGTCGCCAACGCGGCAGCAAGATCATCCATCATAATCCCCGCTCCACCCTTCATTTTCTCAAGGGAACGAATCCCCAAAGGTTTGATAATGTCAAAAAAACGAAATAATAAAAAACCGTAGAGAAGAATTTTCCATAGAGCGACCTGTCCCGTAAAACGCTCGATGCCGTAATAACACAGCGGCATGGCACAAAATTCATCCAAAATGACACAAGAGGGATCCCTTTGGTTGAGACGAATCGCCGCTTCTCCACAAAATAATGTACCTATTACCACGGAAATTAGAAAACTCAGGAAAAATTGGAAAAAAGTGACGTTCCAAAACCCAACGGTATACCAAATTATGCCTAGAAATGCTCCCAATGTCCCCGGCATAAAACGTACCCGACCGCCTACCCATAGGGTCGCAACATTGACAACAAAGGATGTCGGTAATGGCCAAAGGATTCGCACTATCCCCGCTCCTCTCTCTGTTCGTCAAACAAATATTTATAGCGACGAACGTAGTAATAACCGGAAGAAATCGTTAGATAGGTGGAAATCCAAAGTAAAGTCAGGGCAATGATGTAGATGGAATCTCCAAACCACTTGGGTAGGAAAGTCAGGTCCCGCACAATCATTCGCCACAGTATGAAAAAACCAATCGTCACAATTTGCATCACCGTCTTTACTTTCCCCGCGTGCTCCGCAATCAGTACAATACCGCGACTCGATGCCACTAAACGTAAACCCGTTACCAAAAATTCACGGCCAAGAATAATTAATACTAAAAATAACGCCCAACGCGGTAGCAGCTTCAAAACGAGGATGGATACAAATAACCCAATCATGAAGATTTTGTCGGTTAATGCGTCCATAAACTTACCAAAAGTCGACACCATGCCACAACGACGCGCCAAATAACCATCTAACCAATCACTCAACGCCGCTAGGAGATAAACTAAAAAACAAAGCGTCGCCCCATAGGGTATGCGAAAATACATTAGCCCTACCACAACAAAAAGTAAAGGTATGCGGGATAGGGTTATGCAATTCGCAATATTCACAGCCTATTTTTTTTCTTCCACCGTCTTCGCCGTGGACGGTACCTGAGGCTGATCCGCATTCAATACCCCAAGCACATGTTCCGTTATGTCCAACGCCCCCGCTGAATAAAATATGAGCGGACTGTCACCATCAATGACCAGCGTAAGGCCCTTCGTTTTCGCTACTTCTTCAATTTTTTGCCGAACCGTCGCTGAAATCTTTGTTCCCTCCTCCAAACGCATCTCATTGAGACGATTCTCGGAGTTGGTCTTAAAATCTCGTATGGCATGTTCCTTCTGCCGTAAAATCTCCAATTTTCCCTCCGCTTCCACCTTGACCTTTTTCTTAGCCTCCTCCGTTAAAGCCGGATTCCCTGACTTTTCCTCCAAATCCCGGTATTCCTGTGCCATCTTCTCAAAATCGTTGAGCATGGATAGAAATTCCTTCTGCGCCGCATTGAAATTCTTCGTCAAGCTCTCAGCGAGATTCTTGGCCCTATAGTATTCATTGGCGATTTTTTGAGAATGTATCACCGCCGGACCCTGCGAACACAGAGAGGAAGTTACTTCATCTTTCTTTGACTTAGCATCAAAGGCCAGTAGGTACACAATCCCTACCCCAACTAAACCCATACAAGCAATCCATTTTTTCATATTTTTTCCGATCATAAATTACCAAATTTTCTCCATAATCGCATCCGCTAAACCGTAGGCAATCGCTTCTTGCGCATTCATATAAAAATCCCGGTCCGTATCTTTTTGTATTTTTTCCAGTGGCTGCCCGGAAGATTCCGCTAAAATGCGGTTCATTTCAACGCGGGTCTTTTCCATCTCCTCCGCCTGAATGGCAATGTCCACCGCCGGAGCATAAAATCGCCCAGAAATGAGCGGCTGATGGATCAGTACGCGCGCGTTGGGATAGAGAAAACGATTCCCCTTTTTCGCCCCGCAAAGTATAATGGAGCCCATGCTGGCCGCTAACCCGGTGACAATAACCTCTATGGGCGATCGGATCAGCTTCATCGTATCGTAAATCGCCATGCCAGCCGTAATCGATCCACCCGGTGTGTTGATGAAAAATTGAATCTTCTTCCCCGGATCGAGGAGTTCCAAATAGAGTAGCTTCTCCGTAATGTCCTTCGCCGAACGATCCTCGACGGAACCCCATAGGAAAATTTTTCGCTCCTCTAAAAATTTTTTCTGAATCAGTAACAAATGATTCTCCCGCATTTCTCCATCATTTATTTCCTTTTCATCATCATCGTCTTCGAGAGCCATGAAACCTCCTGAAACAAAGTCAAATAATACGAAACGCAAAATCAATAAAATATTACAAAAAACTTGACTCTTCTCCCAAAAAAATATGGACATTATTTCCGCAATCCCATTGCGTGGATATTTTCCTATGAGAAGTGATTACCTACAGGCTGCCCAAAATATTATTCAGGATCCCATGGTACTGATTAATATCGTTTCAAAACGCGTTAAGCAACTCAAGTTCGGGGAACGTCCCCTCGTATCCTCCTTCGAAAAATTGGAACCGGAAGACGTCGCCCTACGGGAAATCATCGAAGGGAAAATTACCTACGAACTTTATACCAAAAAATAATCCTAAGTGGATCGTAAAGATCCGACGGGGGAAATATCCTATGGCTAAACAAAATAATGCCATCGAAATTAAACATAGGAAAGTATTCCATGACTACGTCGTCGGTGATACATTCGACGCTGGGATTATTCTTCAAGGCACGGAGGTGAAGTCGGTCAAATTGGGTCACGCACAGATCAATGAAGCCTTTGTCCGCATCGGGGGGAAAGGTTTACCCCTACTCTTCAACGCCCAAATTGATGAGTATGCCTTTGGCAATTTCGCCAATCACGACGCTAAACGGCAACGTTCTCTCCTACTCCATCGGCGAGAAATAAAAAAAATTCGGGATGCCATCGAGCGGGAAGGATTTTCCGCGATTCCAATTAAAATGTACGTGGTCCATGGTCTCGTTAAGTTAAAATTTGCGCTCTGCAAAGGCAAAAAACTCTACGATAAACGCCATGACCTGCGACAACGTAGTGAAATGCGGGAGGCGGAACGTTTTATCGCCCAACGCCATCGACAGGGATCTCGGTGATGGATTTTTGTGCTTTCCAAAGCTGACGGATTCCCCAAAACTTCCATAATAGTGGAGAGTAATTGTGTCTGAAAAGGTAAAGGGCGTACTGGAGCGCATCGTTTTTCGCAACGATGAAACATTTTTTTCGATCATGGAGATGCGGATGGGGAATGGTACGGAAGAAAAATTTACGGCATGTGGGAAGGGTCCCGGGGTCAACTGCGGCGAAACACTAACCCTAATCGGCGATTGGGTACAGCATCCAAAATTTGGACGACAATTTGCCATCGAATCCTTTTCGGCGACATTACCCGCCGACATCAATGGCATACGCAAGTATTTAAGTAGTGGTCTTGTCCACGGCATAGGGAAAGTCTACGCCAACAAAATCGTTGACCATTTCGGTGCCGATACCTTCGACGTCATCTGTACCGAATCCGCACGGCTACGGGAGGTCCCCGGCATTGGCATCGGGCGGGCTAAAAACATCAAGGCCGCCTGGGATGAACAATATGCGCTGCGGGACATACTTATTTTTCTGCAAACCTACAATATTTCCAACGCCCTATGTCTCCGCCTCTACAAAATTTACGGCCAGGAAGCGAAACAAATTCTCCAATCGGATCCCTACCGCGTCGCCCGAGAAGTGGAGGGAATTGGATTCAAGACCGCCGATAAAATCGCACAAAATATCGGTATTCCAAGCAATCATATTGCGAGGATCGATGCGGGAATTTTGTACACTTTTTCCAACTTGGAACTCCTGGGCCACACGGCTTATCCCTCCGAAGAATTACTCAATCTAACCCAACAATTACTCGAAATTAATAGGGAGAAAATCGCCGACCGACTCCATACGCTCATCCAATTCAAAAAAATTAATGTCATTGCCGACGGCTTCGTTCAGACGAATCTAATGACGAGCTACGAAACCACCCTTGTCAAACACATATATCGCCTACACCAAACCCAATCTTCCTTACCTAAAATTTTGCACGATAACGCCATCGTCTGGGCGCAAAAGCGGGAAGGTTTCCCCTTCGCAGAGGAACAGATCGCTGCCCTACGCCACGGTTTAACTCAGAAATTATCTATTATTACCGGCGGTCCCGGTACGGGGAAAACGACGATTTTGCGGGCTTTAGTTTCGATTTTAGGGGCTAAGAATGTCAGGATTGGTCTTGCCGCACCGACCGGTCGGGCCGCACAAAAATTAACGGAAACAACCGGTATCGACGCTAAAACAATCCACCGCCTCCTCCAATTTAATCCGCAAACGGGACAATTCTCCTTCAACCAGGAAAATCAATTAAATCTGGATTTTGTGATCATCGACGAAGCCAGTATGATCGATACTCGCCTCGCCGTCTCCCTATTGAACGCAATCCCCGATCGCGCACACCTTCTCCTCGTCGGTGACATCGATCAACTTCCGTCCGTTGGTGCCGGAAATATTCTATCCGATTTCATTGACTCGAAACGATTTTCCATTACCTACCTGAAACAAATTTTCCGCCAAGGTCAGCAGAGCGAAATTGTCCAGCTCGCCCATCGAATCATCGGCGGCGACCTAGGATTTATCCCTTCCATTACCCCAATCGAACAAATTTCCTCCGAACACGATTTCCATTTTATCGTGGCCTCATCCCCGGAAGAATGTACCCAAAAAATCGAACAATTATGCACATCCCTACTGCCCTCTCTCTACTCCATCGATCCCATTAATGACATCCAAATCCTCGCCCCCCTACACAAGGGCAGTGCCGGCATCGATATCCTGAACGAAAAACTCCAACGTATTTTCTCCCACAGCGAAAAACAAATTCCCTGGTGTCACTTCCGTCTCGGCGATAAAGTAATTCAGCTGCGAAATAATTACGAAAAAAATATTTTCAATGGCGACCTGGGTATCATTTACAATTTTAACAGCGAGCGAGCGACCGTCTTCGTGAACGTTAATGGCGAATCCGTCGAACTGAATCGAGCGGAACTCGGTGATATTGCCCTTGCCTACGCCATTAGTATTCACAAGTCCCAGGGCAGTGAATTTCCCATTGTTCTCATTCCTCTCCTCACGCAGCACTACATCATGTTGCAACGCAATCTACTCTATACCGCCGTTACCCGTGGGCGAAATAAGGTCTTCATCATCGGCGATCCCAAAGCCTATAACCTCGCCGTCTCTAACTTGAAAAGTACCCAACGCATAACCGGTTTGTCTTTCCTTTTCCAAAACCCTAGTTGATTTGATTTTTTTGTGAAGGTACCAACTTGTCCACAATTTAGGGATGGGGTTAGGTCAGCCAGTCCAAGGAGACCGCTTTCGTGTAACCCGTATGATCCGTTCGTTCTTCCAATTTCTCCGATTTCAAACAGTTGACGATGAGTCCAACCAGTGCGTACATGGTAATCAAATTCGAACCACCATAGCTAATAAATGGCAATGCGATTCCCTTTGTCGGTAAGCAACCCGTTACAACACCTATGTTGATCAGCGCTTGAAAGGTAATGGTCAAAACCGCTCCAAAACCTAATGCCCGAATAAATAGATCCGTTTTCCTTTGAAGTGCACCTAAGGCGACAAAGGCAAAGAGTAAAAATGCGAAGATAATCATCAGGGAAAAAATCCCACCCAATTCCTCTCCAATAACCGGGAAAATAAAATCGGTATGGGCCTCCGGTAAATAAAACAACTTCTGCCGTCCTAATCCGATTCCGTTTCCCCAGAGTCCACCGGAAGCGAAACATAGCATTCCCTGCCACAGCTGGTAGGAGACATCGAAACGGCATTCTTCAACGGAAAAAAATGCCATCACCCGGTTCAATCGATTGGAACTTAATGCAATTAAACCCAAGAACGTCGCTCCACCGACGAAAATAAATGTAAGCACATGGCGAATCCGTGCCCCGGATAAAAATAAAACGGTCAATAGGACCGCCATCATAAGGAATGACGTTCCATAATCCGGTTCACACAAAACTAAAAACGCTAAACTACCGCAAACGGCGATCGGTTTCAAAAAACCCTGAACCAATAATTCCCGTTCCCCGTAGTGGATGTGAATATAACTGGCGAGCCAAATCACGAATGGAATTTTCGTAAATTCCGACATCTGTAGACTGAAGCCCGGAATCTGTATCCAACGGCGCGAACCGTTAACCACCCGACCAATGCCGGGAATGAGAACCAAAATTAAAGCACCAAAGGCAATGATGAGCAGGCTCTGTCGATGCCGAAAAAAAAAGACAACGGGATTTTGGCCAATAATACGCAACCCATCATCGCTAGAATTAGGGCAAAAAATTGCTTCTCCATGTAAACGCCCTTTCGCAGCACCGGACTCGTACTCATTAACCCAATAAATCCGATGAGGCTAAGACAGAACGTTACCCCTAAAATAAAAAAAACGGATCGCTTCGTCACTTCAGTCATGGACCTGTAGGATAGGGATTTCATCGATCTTACCAAAAAAATCGGCGTCGTCTATGAAATCATAACGTCTAAGTGGGACCTCTTTTTGCGCCACCGGGAAGGATGTTGTGGTCGGTGCAGTCGGCTCGGAATGAATACTGTTTATGGTTTCGGTGATCATTTTCGGTTTCACAAGAATTTTCTGCCCGATCTGAATTCTGGAGGGATCCGTTATATTATTCCACTTTTGTAAATCAGCGACCGTTACCTTCGCCCGAGCCGCAACCTTCGATAGCACATCGCCCCGCTGCAGCGTATAGTAACCATTGTCGTCTACCACAAAGGGTTTTTGTGTTTTAGCCGGAGTAGCATTTTTGTGCTGCGCGTAACGGCCACGTTCCGGAATGATCAACCTTTTCCCCGCTATAATGCGATCACTTTTCATCCCATTCGCCGCCTTAATTTCGCGCACCTTTAATCCATACTTCTGCGCAATCTTCGATAGGCAATCCCCCCGCTGTACAACGTACTCCGTGGAACGAGATCGCAACAATTGTTCCTCCGTCACTCCCGGCAAAATAAGCTTCTGCCCCACAAATAACTTCGCACTCTTTTCCAGCGAATTGGCTTCCAAAAGATCCTGCACGCGTAGGCCATAGCGCTTCGCCAATCCGTATAAACAATCCCCCCGCTGTACGGTATAATCCGCTCCGACCCATTGCTTCACCGGTTCCTTGGGAATCTCCACGATTTCCGGTTCAACAATCAGGACCTCCTCCGGTTCCGGGCGTAACGGTTCGGTAAAAACGCGTTCCCGGGCAGCGGAAGTCGAATCACTCCGTTTAATGAACGTATCCTCCGGTGACGGACCTTTGGAGGAACTCCTTTGCAAAAGCGAAGGCGTCTGACATCCCGCCAGTAAAACAATTCCCATTATCAAAATATTTTCCCCTAATCGAATTAAAATCTTCTTTACTAACATTTTTACCTACCGTTAAGCGACCCAAATCGTCTGTTTTTCCAATGTGTTTAAAAGTGTAAAAATTTCAAATCAAAAATACATTTCTCAAAAAATTTTCCACGTTCCTCGAAGTTCGAAAATTGATCAAAACTCGGAAACGCCGGACTGAATACGATATTTTCACCGGAAAAGCAAGTATTTTTTATGTGGCGAATTCCATTCTCTATCGTTTTTACATAAACTGCAGAAATTTTCTGCCGCAGAAGTATTTTTTCCAGTTCCATTCCCGTCTCGCCAATTAGAATCGCCTGCCGTACTTTCCCCTTTAAAATGGGGACGAGATCCTCTAATTTTTCCCCTTTGAATCGCCCTCCTCCTATCCAAATGACGTTTTTCGAAAAATTGCTCAACGCCCCCTTCAATGCAGCAAAATTCGTACATTTTGAGTCATTCCAGTAGCCATTCCCACCGACCATACCCATGGGCTCCAAACGATACCGCGGGCGACGAAAATGCTCCGCTTCCCCTAAAACAACATTCTCCGGAATGCCATAGCAGCGACAAAAATCTTCCACAATGGCATAATTTTCCCGCTGTGGAAAATCATCGAAACTAGTCCCCGTCGGAGACGATTTAGGTGCAAGATAGTGGGTTTCCTCCGGCATTTTTAGGCGGAAACGCTTCGCCCAAAATGCTACACTTTTCCCACAAAAAAGCCGATCATCACAGCATTCATGCCCTACCCATAGACGCTGTACGAGGCGGTATTTTGCCCTGAAATAATCTTCGAGCCCCCGGTGATGGTCCAGATGATTGGGAGCGAAATTCGTCCAAATGAGTCGCTCCGGAACAAAAATTTCCAAATTCTCCCCCTGAAAGGAACTCGTTTCGCAGAAAACAATATCCTCCCGATTCAAAGTTTCCGTGGCCACGAGCTCCGATAGGGAACGGCCAATGTTTCCCGCTGTAAAGGCACGACGGCCAAAGTGATTAAAAATCTCGCACAAAAAACTCGTGACCGTTGTTTTTCCATTGGTCCCCGTAACCGCGACAATCGGTACCCCACACCATAGACTCGCAAAATCTAACTCGGACCAATAATGCTTCTGCGATTTTTTTACCAACCGGACCCAGGGATGATGGGATAGAAAACTCGGACTTCCAATGATTACATTGTGTTGCCGTATTTTTTCCCCGTCGAAATTCTCTCCTTTTTGTGGATTTTGATCGTAGAGGGTACTCCGCAAATCAAGTTTTTCGAGTAAACTCCGGATGCCTTTTGCCGTTACTCCATTCCCCAAAACGGCAACGGGTAACACTCCCACCTGTTGCAGAAATTTTTCCTGAAGAATTTTTCGCTGTGTACAATCCATCGCCATGGTCAATACTTCCAAAGAATATGAGATCGATTACCCTGTTGTCCAACGGCAAAATTAATTTATTTTTTTCCATCAACGGCCTACGTTCCGACAACTACTGCGACGTTTCCAGTATCATATTACCCGTACGCTTCGGCGATAGACTTACCTTCGCCAAGGTGAATCCAAGCCCCAATACACCACCCGTTTCCATGGCCTTCCATGGTCCATTCCAACCGGATCCGCTACACAATACGATTCGGAAAGCCATCGATCTTTTCTGCGAAAAAACAAAAATCAATGTAACTTTAAAGGTGGATGTGCATAAAAGGATTCCGCTTGGCAGTGGTTTTGCGGGGGGAAGTAGCAATGGAATCGCCACCCTACGGGCATTAAATTTCCTCTACGACAACGCACTTCCCCTTTCCGGATGCGTACAAATTGCAGAGCAAATAGGCATTGATGGTTCATTTTTCATCCAAAACTGTCCCCAATTAGCCACGGAACGCGGCGATATTCTGTCGCCATTGGCACAAGATTTTTGCAAAAAATTATCCTCCTACCATGTGCTTCTTTTCGTTCCAACTTTTTCCATTTCCACCCAATGGGCCTACGACCAATGGAAAAAAAATCCCCATCCTTACCGCCATACCGGTCCCGATATTCCGCAACTCCTTGCTACCCACGATCTCGAAAACATTCCCCATAATGATTTTCAGGAGCTCATTTTCAATCACCATGGAGCAATGAAACTCCTTTTCGAAAAGCTACAAAAAATGGGTTATCATCCGTGCATCACGGGTAGTGGGAGCGGTGGTTTCATCATTCACCGGGACAAAAATTTTTTAGAGCGGGCCCAATCCATTATTGGCAATCACTGGGGCAGTATTCCTCTCTCGCAAATAACGACGTTCAAAGTTTAAGCGGAAAAATTTAAGATTCAAAGAAAAAGAATTCGTTTGTTTTTCGGATCGAAAAGTATGATTTCCTGCGGGGTTTACACCCTTTACTTCGATGACCAAACCCATAGGGATTAGGACTTGAAAAGCTTCACCAATTACTAGGAACTTACTCCGTGTTTAAACGGAACGAATCGAAAATTTTTGCATCCCATTTCCCTTTTTCCCCTCACCGTGTCCCTTTTTTCTACGGCTGGGTTATTTTCTTTTCCTCCCTTTGTGGGCGAGTAATGAGCATCGCGGGACATAATACGGCCATCTGTCCCTTTACCGAACCCCTCATCGCATCCCTCCCAATTTCTCGCATAGATTTTAGCAACATTCTTTTTTGGGCCACTTTAGTGGGTACATTTTTGGTACCGTTTTTTGGCCATCTATTTGATCGTTTAGGTGCCCGTCGTTCCATAACTTATTCCGGCCTAGCCATGGGACTGACCCTCCTATTCCTTGCCCAAATTACCACACTGACCTCCTTCTTTCAAAACGTTACATCTCCCAGGCTTGCAATCCTAAGTTTCCTTTTCATCGGCTTCTTTTTCCTAAAATTACTGGGACAAAATCTCATTCCCCTGGTAACACGTATGATGATTCTCTACTGGTACGATCATAGAAGCTGTACCATGATCGGATTATCCGGGGTTTTTATTTCCATAAGTTTCGGTGTGGCGCCACAATGCATCCAATTTCTCATGGAAAGATTCGGATACACCGCCGTCTGGACCATCGAAGGATTAATAACGCTCTTCTTCCTTGTCCCAATTATTTGGGCGACCTGTCGAGACAGTCCCCATATGTTGGGCATGTCCCTCGATTCCCACACCCCCCAGCAACAAAACACTTCCAGCAGCGCCAAGCCCGTTCAAGGGAAAACTCTGAAACAAGCGTTAAATAGCTATGATTTTTGGATTTTCGTTTTTGCCATGGCCTACTCCATGTTCCTAACGGCAGGATTTCAAATCCACATTGTCGATATTTTCCGTGAAGCGGGAGCATGTACTTCCTTTGCCATAAAAATTTTTCTGCCTACAGCCATCATAAGTGGGAGTTTAAGTGCATTGCTAAGCGTTTTTTTAGACAAAGTTGCGATCCATTTTATTCTGGTGATTATTTTTCTAATCGATGCATTCATGATGGGCTCATTGGAACACGTCGCTTCCCCCTACGGACGCTATATGTTTATACTCTCCTACGGATCCAACTTGGCATTTTACGGTATCCTCGCCTCCGCCCCATGGGCAAAATTATTTGGAAGAAAACACATGGGACAAATCATGGCCGTCGCCGCTTCCATTTCACTTATTCTGTCCGGAATGGCGCCTTCTTTCCTGGCCTACTCACGCCATTTGGGTTCCTATTTCTTCGCTACGCGAATACTGCTCTACCTTTCCCTATTGGGTTTTGTGGTTGCCCTATTTTACGTCCACGCCAAGGGCAGAAAAATAACTTCTAATCAACGATAAAGCCCATTTTTTTGAGCGTATGAATTGTGCGAGGCCCCATACTCACCGATCCATTTTTCTCCCGAAGGACCTCCCGTAGAACGGCGTTGCGCAACAACGATTTTCGGTAGGAAAGGAGTTTAAGCCGAGGTTGTTCGGAATCCGAATTATAAATGGGCGTCCATTTTTTTGGCAAACCAAACCAAGTAAATTCGATAATCCAACCCTTTACCGGTCGCGTTAGATCGACGTCCTTGGCGACTAATGGCGCATATTTTTCCAAAAATTGCGGGACATAATTCCCCATAATCCGAAGCGTCATTGCTTCTTTTTCAGCCACAAAAAGATCGATCGGTTTCACGCCCCCAATCAATTTCTCCACCGCAGCGATCGGATCAATGCCCACCAAATTTAAACCATTGAACGCACCGTGCAGATTTTTATCCGTGAAATTAGCTCCGTACCAATGGGCGAAATGATCCCCATCGCCGAGTTGGAAATCGATTTCAAAATGGAGGTGAGCCCGTTCGTTGGGAATTTTTGTTGCATTGGAAGTTTTCCCCAAGACACCGATTTTTTGTCCCGCCCGCACCGACTGTCCGACTTCAACGTCGATGGAAGCTAAATGGGCATAGAGCGTCAAAAAATACGGATGCGCTAAAATAATATAGCAACCGTAATTACTCGCATTGGGCGAAGTGTTGCGGTATACCACCTGGCCATCCATAAACGCATGGACGCTATCCGAAGGCGTTCCATTTCCGTTTTTCAAAAAGGATTTTATATCGATTCCTCCATGGAACTTCGTCCCGTTTTCGCGGACAAAACCAAACTTTCCGGATTCCAATTTCCCCGATTCCGTCCGTTGGATACACTCATCGATCCTACGGGTAGCGTTTTTAGTGAGGGGACTGATCACCGTTGGCCAGGACAGAAGTAATCCATGGGCTCTCGATACCCATAAAATAAACAGTATTACAAAAAAATTTTTCCCCATGGAATGGGAATTATAAATAGGATTTTCGAAATCTTCAAAGAATTTATAATATTTTGTGCGAAAAAAATTGTAAAATCAAAATAATTCGCCACAATACCATTCCATGGACAATCGATCAGCGGTTAATTCATTGTTCCAGTCGATCGCATCCCAGCTGGGATTTCAGGTCACTCTGGGCGAAAATAATCTTTGCAATATCAAGCGGAAATCAACGGGGGAAGAAACGATCATCGAATTGCCCAATAACGATGAAACGCTTTATATTTACGCGGTAATCGGTGATGTTCCCTTCGCCAACCGGGAGAAATTTTTCGAGTACGTTTTGAAGCTCAATCTCCACGGCAACGGAACGGGTAAGGGTATCATCGGCATCGACATGCAAACCAATAAATTTATTCTTTCCCGCCCCTTTCCCATAAAGAGCTTGGACGACGGACTCCTACTCCAATCGATTGGGGAATTTTTCTCGACGGTTTCCCAATTAAAGGAAAAGCTGGTCCACTTTAACCAGATCCAAACCTCCAAAAATAGTGTGGCCATTCCGGATGGACAACCTTTGACACCTAACCTTAACTTTATTATTTAGCTATGAGTTCTATTAACGCATTAAACGGAGAAGGATCGGGAAATGATATGATTGAAAAAGCTAAAATGTATACCGATTATTTGGCTCAAATCGATGGAGAGCCGTCCAGTTCCTCAGAATTTAAGTCTGGGACCACACCATCCGACGATGCATCCCCCATCGCAAGTCTCCAAATAGAAAAGACCACCAATACCGTACCTTCTTTCGAAGATATTAACATATTGCATACACCTTCTGAGAATATGAGCACGGTCGAACAAGTCCTGAATGAGGGCAACGAAAAACTCGATCTCGGCGATGACGATAAGGACGGCATTCCTAATTATTTGGACGCCAGTTCTCCCCTGTTGAACGAAGCCGCTTTGGATAATCTCACCACACAATTGAATTTGGATAGCGACGGTGATGGTGTCCTTGATTTTCTCGATCCCACGGGTAGCGACTCCCGCATTGAGCAAATGTATGACGAAGAGGCCGCCCTTAAACAAGAAAATGTTCGAGCCTTTATCTCCCTGCTTTCCATGCTCAACAATCTCGATTTGACAAGAATTTCCGGCGATCAATTTAAGGAAAACAGTGGCGATGCGCTCACCGTCATGGTGATGGCGGGCATGGCACAGCGTGCTTTAATGCACAGCGATAAGCTACAGGAACCTCCACAAAACATTATTGTCAAGAAACAAGATATCAAGAAATTGGCCAACGAGTACAAAAATCAGACGAAAAAGGCAAGATACAACGACGTCATTACCCTGAGCCGCCTTGTTAATACGCTACCGCCAACGGAACCTAAAAAACCCGTTCTACAAAAAGCATGCCAATCCGTACTCGCCCGCATGGGCAATGCCAATGTTGCCATGAAAGATAATATTCCCGGCAAAGAAAAGCTGAAAACCCATAAAACTCCCTAGTTCCGTCCTAAAATCCTTTGAGCCTTAGAATTTAAATTGACGGAAATTAATTTTTAACGAAACTCGATAGCCTTATGTGGGTTAATTCGGTTACGGGAACGGTTGTTTTTCTTCTCCTGACAAAGCTTATGGGAGAAATATTACTGGAGAAAATCAACAATCGACATATTTTTAGGCAGCGGGGACACATTCCCCACGGCTTTGAAACCTTCATCGATGAATCGACCTACCAAAGGAGCATCGACTATACCCTTGTTAAATCCGAATTCAAAGAAATTTGTGCGGTTTGGGGTTTAGGACTGGACATAGCCATTATATTTTTCGGGATTCTTCCGCTACTTTTTCAGACTTTCACAAACATTTTCGGGACAAACATTTGGGGACAGGCCATAACGTATTTGACCATCACAATGATTCTGTCCTTTTTCACGATCCCGGCCAGCTGGTACCGTCAATTCCGCTTAGAAGAATCCTTTGGTTTCAACCGCTCCACCCAAGCGATTTTCTGGAGCGATAAACTAAAAGGCTACGTCATCAGTTTACTATTTGGCTCACCACTCATTGCCGCAATGGCGTATTTATTTCAAGAATTTCCGCATTCTTGGTGGATTTTAGCCTGGGGCACGCTAATGGGATTTCAGGTGGTGATGATTGTTCTC
>JAISMD010000057.1 GCA_031276935.1 Puniceicoccales bacterium | reverse complement strand
GCGATGGACCAGAGATGGCACATCAAATTTTTTACGGTAAAAAATGTTGGTTTTACAAAGGGTTCCCAATGTTCATCCCCCGAGTCCGTCCCCAATAGAAACGCTACGGAAATCAATTCCTCAAAGGCATCATCCAGCTTCCGAAAAACATGGCCAAACTCGAAAAATTTGGCGTATTTGTTGCCGTTTTGTAGATTGTGGCGCAGCACATCCACCAATCCGGGGATCAGGGAAGTCCGCAGATGAGTTTGATTTTCGATCAATGGATTGGCGATGGGTAGGGCATTTTCCGTCTCCCTCACCATGGAATAATTGTAGCACTCAACGAACCGATTATGGGCTAAAAATTGTATGATTTCCCGCTTCTTATGAACGCTATTGCAGGACGCATTGGGAAAAATTTTCATCGCCGTAATCGGGGACGGAATTTTATCCACGCCGTAAATTCGTAAACACTCCTCGACCAAATCGATGGGCCGTAGCACATCCCAACGATAGGTGGGCGATTCCACGATCCAAGGCCCATTGTCCCGACGATGTACCGTGTATTGTAGGCGCACGAGTAGGTCAAAAATTACTCCATCCTCCACGGGGAAACCAAAAATTTTCCGCACAAAATTCGGATCCAGTTCAATTTCCCTGGACGGAAAATGGGCATCTCTTGGCGCTAAAATAATGGGGGAAGCCGGTTTGGCACCGTACAAATCCACCAACATTTGAACGGCTATCTTTTGGAAATTTTCCGTCTGTGCAGGATCGACATGGCGGGCGTAGCGGTAGGCGCTATCCGAATTAATACCCAGGCTACGGGACGTCCTACGCACACTGTCTGCGACAAAATAAGCGCTTTCCAAAATAATTTCCGTCGTATTTTCCGTAATCTTTGTCTCTTCCCCTCCCATGACTCCGGCGATACCAAGGGGATGATTTTCGTCGCAAATCAACAACATGGATGGATTTAATTCGTACTCCTTCCCGTCCAACGCCCTGATTTTCTCCCCACTCGATGCACCGCGTACCATAATTTTACGCCCTACTTTGGAACGATCGAAGGCATGGAGCGGTTGGCCATAGGTCACCATGATCCAGTTAGTTAGATCCACAATATTATTCACAACGGCTACACCGACCGCCTCCAAATCACGGCGAATCCAATCCACGCTCTCCCCAATGCGAATGTTCTTCAAAACAATCGCCGTATAAAGTTCACAATCCTTCGAAAGAATTTCGACGGCCAAAGCATCACCCGTCACGCCATCGAATTGCGCCATTTGCGGGACCTTGATGGGAGCAAGGGGAATGTTATACCAAGCAGCTAACTCCCGAGCGACACCGTAGTGGGAAAGAACATCGCCCCGGTTCGCCGTAAATTCCAGGGAAAAAATGGTATCGCTTTCCGGGAAAACATCGTGGATTTTCATCCCCAGAGGATAACCTTCCTTCAAAATCAATAGGCCATTCTGGTCCGAATTTAGACCCAGTTCCCGACCGCTGCATAGCATCCCCTCCGATTCAATGCCGCGAAGTTTCGCCTTTTTTATCTTCACATTCCCGGGAAGTACGGCCCCCGGTAGGGCTAAAGGAACACAATCATTTTCCCTAAAATTAGTTGCCCCACAAACGATTTGCCGCAGTTCTCCATCCCCCATATCCACCCGACATAACCTTAATCGATCGGCGTGGGGATGGGGTTCGAAATGCACAATTCTAGCAACAACAATTCCATCATTTTTCCCCATTCCCCTATGTTCAACGGACTCTACCTCCAAACCCAATTTAACGAGGATTTTTTCAATTTCCTCCGCCGGTTCATTGAGGTCGACAAAACGTCTCAATTGATTTAGACTCACATTCATCGTTCCCGACAAATTTCTCTAAAAATTTCCCCAATGCAAAACAAATCTTCAAAAAAAAGCTCCGTTCCTCCGAGGGGAAAGATCCGTTGGCCGTAAAAAAATATTATTTTCCGCAATCAATCGATTGTCGGTCACTGGATAAAATCCTCGAAACCGGGGCCTTCCGTGGTGAATTCACCGTCGAAGAAACCATGGAGCTGTCGGATACGGGTAGGGTGTCGCATTTTCCTCAACGCCTTGGCTTCGATTTGCCGGATACGTTCCCGGGTCACCTTAAACATCTGTCCAACTTCTTCCAGGGTCCGACTGTAGCCGTCCCTTAAACCAAAACGCAGCATCAAAACCTCCTTTTCCCGATCACTTAAACTCACCAATACATCGTCAATCTTTTCCCGCAATAGACTGTAAGCCGTCATATCGTAGGGATTTTCTGCCGACTTATCCTCGATGAAATCACCGAAACTCGAATCCTCATTGTCCCCGACCGGACTCTGTAGGGAAATGGGTTGCTGTGCCATTTTCATAATCGTTTTCACCCGATCCAGAGGTAAATCCATTTCCTTCGCCACTTCTTCCGCCGTTGCTTCGTGGCCAAGTTCCTGCTGCAACTGCCGCTGTATCTGCATGACCCGATTGAGAATTTCAATCATGTGCACCGGAATGCGAATCGTCCGCGCTTGATCCGCAATGGAACGGGTAATCGCCTGACGAATCCACCAGGTCGCGTAGGTCGAAAATTTATAACCACGGCGGTGCTCAAATTTCTCAACGGCCTTCATTAAACCCATATTCCCCTCCTGAATTAAATCCAAAAAGGTCAATCCACGGTTGGTGTACTTTTTCGCAATGCTAATCACGAGGCGGAGGTTAGCCTCCACCATTTCCTGTTTCGCCCGATGGGCTTCCTTCATGTAGTCCCGGAAATTCTTTACGATTTCCAATAACCGTTCCGGGTCCACATTGTATTTTTCCTCCAACTTCGTTAGGGCACGGCGAATGCGTTCCAATTGGGTACTGACATCAATTTTCTTGCGTTCCGCTAGTAGTTTTACCTTCCCAATCTCCCGAAGTAGTTGTTCGATCTGCTTCAAATCCGGACGTAAACGCTGGAGAAAATCCTCGAAAATCTTCATTTTGAAACAAAAACGTTTCATAATCGTCTTCAATTGGGATTGGAATTGCCGTAGGCGAATGGCGGTTCTTTTCCGTTCCTTTTCATCCTTGGCCTGTTGCAGGTAATGCCATACCTCCTGAATTTTTTCCAATAGCAACTTACTCTCCTGTATGGAACGCTCCAATATGCGGTAGTAAACCTCCCGACTTTCAATTTTTTTGTCCAGTACGATGCGGTCGAAACGTTCCTCCCGATTGAGGAGGCGTTCGGCGAGATCGATCTGAAATAGGGCTGTCAAATGGACCGAAAATAATTCATCCTGCGCCTGTAGTTCCGCTTTTTCTATGCGCTTGGAAATGGATATTTCCTGTTCCCGGGTAAGCAGAGGGACCTGTCCCATCTGCCGTAAATACATGCGTACCGGATCCTCCCCCGCACTGTCCGAAGGATTCTCCGTAGCCGCTTCGATGACGGCACGCTTTTTCTCGAGCTCCGACTCCTCGCTGTCCACGATCTCGATTTCGAGGTTATCGAGGATATTCATGACATTTTCTATATCCTCCGGATTTTCAATGCTCTCCGGTAGATATTCACTAATATCCTGTAACGTCAGGTAACCCTTCCCCCGAGCAAAACGAATTAATTCCTTCATCCGCTCGTTGACACCATTATCGGTATCCTTTTTCGTCTTCTTACTTTCCATAGATAACGCCTTCTCCTCCACCCCCTATCCTGGGACAAGAAATCAACAATTGGCGTAAACGCAATTTCTCAGCCTGCAGCTTTTCAAAGAAAGTAGGGTCGTCAAGCAAATTTTTGTTTTTTGTAAATTTTCGTTGCTCCGACGCTTTTTGATTGATTTTTTCCAATTGTTTCCTTGCGAAGGTGGCACATATGGAGCGGATACAGGCGTTGGCCATGGCGACGGGATCTTCCCCATCCTCCTCCGTGGCAAGGATCGAAAAAAGCTCGTTCACTTCATCGGGGGAAAAGATGGGATTGTCGCTCCGAGGCCCCTCCCAAGTATGGGCCTGCATTTCATTGAGTACCTTGAGTAGGAGACGCCCCTGTTCACCGTCTTCCAACCAGGCGTCCTCCAAAAGATAGGCCACGCTTAATCCCAAATCTTCGTGGTGCAGTACGAGGGAAAGGAGATCATATTCCGCCGTACGTAATTTCCCTTCCCTTGTTTTTTTCTCCGGGCTTGGAGAGACCACCGGTTGCGCCAGGGTGAATTTTCTATCCCCACAAAAATTACGAAAATCATTGCCAATGGCATGGCGATTTAGTTGGAGTTGTTGGGCGAGTTCATCCAGGTAAATTTCCCGTGTAACTTCCGAATCACTACCATGGATCATCCCGTATACCTTTTCCAAAAAATTTGCCTTTTCGATCGCCGTAGCTTCCACTCCCTGGGGAAGACAGGTACGGCAAAGGAAGGCGATCATGGATTCCCTTTTCAGATCCTCGAAACCCGTTTTCCCCATACGCAGTAGAAAGGAATCGGGATCATCCGCTTCGGGCAACGTCACAATCTGACTCTCCATGGCCGCCTTGAAGGAAAGCTCAACGAGACGGAGCGCACATTTTTGTCCCGCCCCATCCCCGTCCATTAGGCAAATCAATTGCGATGTGTAGCGGCGCAATAGATGCATTTGCGTTTCCGTAAGACCGGTTCCCTGGGGGGCAACGGCTCCATGGATACCGCTTTCCCAACAGCGAATTGCGTCCAATTGACCCTCGACGATCACCAATGGACCTCCCGTAGATCTGCGGGCATGATTAAGGCCGTAGAGCACACCACCTTTGTGAAAAATAGGCGATTCCGGAGAATTGATGTACTTGGCAAAACCATCGTCCTTGGCCTCCGTAATTCTCCCCGAAAATCCAATGACCCGATCCTGAACGTCCTGAATCGGAATGATCAGTCGACCGGCAAAACGGAAATTCCAATTTTTTTTATCCTTCGTATTCCATAGAAATAGACCACACTGCTCCAGAGCTTCTTCTCCGTAACCCTTTTTCTTCAGCAGGGAAAGTAAGTCCCTATCCCCGGGCGGTGCCCAACCAATACCGTAGCGCTCCGCCGCTTCCAGGGAAAAATGACGTACCCGTTGCCAATAGTCCTGTATCCGGGGATTCTCCAGAAATTTTTTCCGAAAATAGGCCATGGCCTCTCCGTGGAGATCGAACAATTCGTTCTTTGACTTTGTATGGGTTTTCGTCGACCCATCTCCTTCGTATTCCAACGCTATGCCGTAGCGTTTCGCTAACCATTCGACGGATTCTAGAAAGGAAAAATTCTCCTTCAGTTCCAAGAAACGGAAGACGTCTCCGGCGTAGCCCGTACTAAAACACTTGAAAAAACGTTTTTCGGGGAGGACAAAGAAGGAGGGTGTTTTTTCCGTCGTAAAGGGACTAAGGCCTTTCCAATTGCTTCCCGAACGCTTCAATTGCACGTAACCGGAAACGATATCGTACAAATCGGCAACGGCCTTAACACGTTCTATACACTCTCGCTTGATCATGGATACGGACTACATTTTCCTAGGAGCATTTTAGCAAAAATCAAGTCTTTCGCCATAAATTCTATTATTCCTAGGTTTTTCCCCGTTTTCCTTTCCCGACACGAAAATTCATGGCGAAACCTTTTTTCTCCATCGGAGGGTGTACACCGGTAGTATTTTTAAATTCCAACGGCAATATAAAAATAGGTTTTTGGAAAATACTTGATATTTTCATTCTTTTTTTGCAGAATGTTCGGCTAGGTATGCATAATCGCGCTCCAGCCGTCACATTCAAGCGACAATCCCTTGAAAATTGGATGGAAATTTTCGCCCAAAAGGACTGGCAAAATACTTTTTCGAAGGATGAAATTAGGGAGGGGATGCGCTTCCTCGAACGCTGTCCCATTCGGGAAATCGAAATCCGTTCCGATGACGTGATTGTCCGGTATTTTGGGGAAGGCAAGACCCAATTATTCGCCGTCATCGACCTGGAAGAAGGACAATTATCCGCCCGTTCCTCCGTCGCCGATAAGAACGATGCCGCCATCGGTGCCCTACTGGCCATGGACGAGGCGATCATCGATAAACAGGATGCCCTCTTTCTCCACGACGAGGAAGACGGTGATACGCTCCATAGATGTCCCCCCTGCAACGGAAAGGAATGTGACGAAAATAAGCTCGGCGATAAGATATTACACCTGTTATTCTATACCTCCGGCCAACATCTATGTTTCCGGGCCTACTGGATGGAAAACCATAGATTAGTCTTTCCCAATCACCTCTCCCGCTACGCCAATGTGGCCACGAAATTGGAACGGGATGCGGTCATCAAATTGATCCATCTCGCAAGGAAATCGGGATTTTCTTTTTACAAGAAGAGCAAGGAATATCGCATTAGCCACACCGCTTCGGCCATTGATTTTTGTCGCTACACCCTACCCCGTTGGCACAACGATTTCAGCATCCAATTGGACGGTAATGTGGAAAAGCTATGCCAAGGACCTAGGGAAATTCACGCTATTTTTAGGAGTGGGGTGGAAAATGGGAACGGGTTCTCCGACCTATCCCTACAGCTCTCCGATGGTACCCATATTCTGGAACAACACTTTATTCCTAAGATACTGAAAAGCGATGGGAATCCATTCCTGATCGACGGACTGGGAGCCGTACGCATGGGGAAAAAAGAAATTACCGCCGTCGCAGCACAACGCAGTGTGCTTAATAAATTCAACGGTCACATTCCCCGCTACATGATTTATTCCATTTTCAATCTATCGGAACTCAATTACGGAAATGATCCCTCCATGGAAGAATGGCAACGTTCCTTCACTTCTCCTCCGAATCAATCCCTTACGCTTCCCCAAATACTGCGTTCCTATCAACGGGAGGGTGTTTTTTGGATCAACCATATTCTCCGCCACGGTTTCCACGGCCTCATCGCCGATGACATGGGATTGGGAAAAACACTGCAGGTTTTGACCTTCATCGCCAAAATGAATGGGGGACAAAGCAGCATTGTCGTTTGTCCGGCGAGTGTGGTTTACGTCTGGCAGAGGGAGGCGGAAAAATTTTTCCCGAAATTAAAGCTACGCATATTTTCATCGGCATCGAATCTGGATGAAAAAGGGATCGATATCTGGGTCATCAGCTATACCCAACTGCGTCGCCATAAGGCGAAGATCGCCGAAAAGACATTCCAACTCGCCGTACTCGACGAGGCCCAATTCATTAAAAATTCGGCAACCAAGGTATTCTACGCCTGCACCGCTATCCGAAGCCAATGGCGATTGGCTCTCACCGGCACTCCCATCGAAAATAATTTACTCGACCTATGGAGTATTTTCCGATTTTTGATGCCGGGATTACTGGGGGAAAAGGGACAATTCATTGAACTATGCAAAGGCGAAGAGATCGGCGCTAGGCTCAAGAAGCAAATTGCTCCTTTCATGCTACGGCGGACGAAGGAGATGGTTGCCAAAGAATTGCCACAGAAGATAGAAATCAATGTCCCCTGTGAAATGACTTCAATACAGCAGAATCTTTACAAATCGGTCATGAACCACGCCCTCCGCCGCTACGGCGATGAGCAACATCACTTCGATTTCAAGAATCACCGTTTCGGCATCCTTTCCGCCCTGACCCGCCTACGCCAGGTAGCCTGTGATCCGGCCATCGTACCCTCCGTCGAAACACCCTTCTGGGAAAGTGGTAAATTGGGTACACTCCGCGACATATTGGTGAGTGAATTTTCGAAGGGACAGAAAAAAGTCGTTATTTTCAGTCAATTTGTTCGTTTTCTACGGCGCATCAAATCCATGTTGCGGGAAGAATTCCCCACCGTTGATTGCTTCGAAATCATTGGTTCGACGAAGAATCGCAATGTGGTGGTGGATCAATTCCAATGCGTTGGGAACAGTGCAATCATGCTAATATCCTTGAAAGCGGGTGGTGTGGGTATCACGTTGACCGCGGCCGAATCGGTATTCCTAATGGATCCCTGGTGGAATCCCTCCACGGAAAAACAAGCCATGGATCGGGTTCATCGCATCGGTCAGGATAAAAAAGTAACAATCTACCGCCTAATCGCACAAAATTCCATAGAAGCCTCAATCCAACGGCTCCAGGAGAAAAAAACTTCCCTATTTAGCGAAATTATCGATTCCCTCCAAGTGAAACAACGGGGAACGGAATTTTTCCTCCAGCATATCCATGAACTCCTAAAAACGGAATAATCTAGCCAAATGCGGTTTTGGGAAGATTTATTGCCGTCCCTCGACGGGTTCAGAAACACCGATGCCTCGGAGAAAAACAGAAAAAATCGAGATGGAAAAATGAATAAAAAAAACGGACCATTGATGATCCGCCTTTGAAAATATTTTTTTATTAATTTTTTAAAGAATTCCGATGATTAGTTTTGGCCTATGGTTATATTTTCCACTGCTACTATCTGATCCTTAGGCCGTAATTTATCCGACAAAATGCTGCATATCTCGGCAGTTTTTTTCAACACATCTGCCATGCCCCATTTGCTGTACGTCCAAGCAACATGCATCTTTGGTTGGAACCAAGCCTTCGCTGCACTTAATCTTGGGCCCAAAACGATTGCAGCCTTTGCTGCCCAGTCTAGAACAACATCTTTTGCCACAATCGCATAATCCTTCGCCACACTTAATTTCTGACCCGTAATGGTTCTAGCCTTTGCCGCTAAACCCAAGAAATCAAAAACAATATGTTTCTCACCATTAATGCTAATGTAATTGCAATCTTTTACTATTTTCTGGAAAATAGCCTCAGGGAGTTTCATCGAACAAACTTTATTGAGCTGTCCCGGTAAACATGAAAAGACTCGGGCATTTTTTGCATCCACAATGTAGCGACATTCAGGCTTTGTAATATTTTCTAAAACGATAACGTTCAAGCCCGAATCATATTCTTTTTTAAAATTATCTTTTTCAAGCTCGGCACGGTGTACGATATCACCCAAATTTTGGGCGTAAAAGTTCTTCATTTTATCGCAGCTTTTTTTATCGACAATTCTATTAAACAATTTGTTCGGAAGAACATGGCAGCAACAATCCTTGGAAAGGAATTTTTTCAGGGATTCACACAGTATAAAATACATGGGACGTCCGGCAGAATCCAGAAATGCGAATTTCCTGCTGGATGCATCGACAAAAAGACGGATGTTCGACCTAGCTAATGCACAAGAACTACCATAATATCCATAATTATTAGAAGGATCCATATAATAATCATGGATAACTTGCTCTCCAAGCCCAGGATAATTAGGAGATTCACAAGAATTTTCTTCCCAAGCATTGTTTGCAAATGCTGAGCCACATAGGCTAGCAACGATCAATGAAACGATTTTAATTTTAATTGTATTTTTCATATCTTATCCCTTGGATGGTTTTGGGTATCGCCGACAAATTTACCGCTGTCAAGTAAAATTTTTAAAATTTTTTAAAAATATTTAAACTTTATTAATTTCTCCCATAAAAAACAATTAACAAAGCCTTCGGGAAAACACATTTCAATGATTTTAAAAAAAATGTCTTGATTGAATTAGAAGTCGTAGTACATTAGTGCTTCTTCATTTAATTAGGGAGAAATATATTTTTCATTTTTAGGAAAAAATTATGTCAGATACGATACAAAGAAATGGTCAGGAATTCGGAAAATTGCGACGCATCTTTTTCCCCATCTACGCCTACGAACTTAAAAAGGCAATCCCCATGGGATTTATGTTTTTTTGCATTCTTTTTAACTACACCTGTCTGAGGAATATTAAGGATTCGCTCATCGTCACGGGACCGGGATCCGATGCGGAGGTTATTCCATTTCTGAAAGGGTATTGCGTTGCGCCTGCGGCCATTATTTTCATGCTCCTCTACACCAAAGCGAGTAATATTTTCACCAACGAACACCTATTTTATGTGACATTGACGCCATTTATTCTCTTCTTCGGTTGTTTTGCATTTTTCATTTACCCCAATTTGAACGCGCTACACTTTTCCTCCGAAACCATAGCCGTTTGGCGAGCTTCCACTCCCAGTTTCCTCCATTGGCCCATCGCCATTGTTGGGAATTGGTCCTATTCCCTTTTCTACATTCTGGCAGAAATCTGGGGTTCAGCGTTGCTATCGCTATCGTTTTGGCAATTTGCCAACCAGGTTACGAAGACTTCCGAAGCGAAACGAATGTATGCATTTTTTGCATTTATGGCCCAAATATCCGTCCTATTGGAAGGCAAAGTGGGCGAATGGTGTTCCGACATCCACAACAAAGTTCCCGCCGGCGTCGATGCCTGGGAAATTTCCCTAAAATATATGATGGGGATCGTGGTTATTTTAGGGATCGCAGCGATGATTGTTTACCGTTGGATTTACCGGTACGTGCTCACCGATAAGCGCTTCTACGACAAACCGGAACTCCCCGGCAATACGGGAAAAGGTAAGAAAAAAATGCCCCTCTGGCAGAGTTTTAAAGTCATTTTCACATCGCCCTATTTGGGTCTTATTGTGGCGCTGGTTGTGTGCTACGGCATCAGCGTAAATCTGGTGGAAGGCCTTTGGAAAAAGCAATTGGGAATGCAGTATTCCGACCCCAATGACTATAACACATTCATGAATCAATTTACTTTCTACGGTGGCATTGCTTCGATGATAATGCTCATCATTGGCGGCAACATTCTCCGCGTTTGTCGCTGGGCTACAGCGGCCTTTGCAACGCCTCTCATGCTGCTTCTATTGGGTTCATCGTTCTTCACCTTTGTTCTGTTCCGAGAAAATTTGGCGGCATTTCTTCAATCCTTTTCGACGACTCCCCTATTTTGTGCGGTCATCTTTGGCGCACTGGTGGTTGCCAT
>JAISMD010000046.1 GCA_031276935.1 Puniceicoccales bacterium | reverse complement strand
GAATTTCTATGCCCAATGTGAAAAAATGGAGTACAATGTTCAAAGCAAGACAATCCATGGCCATGCCGTGCATATGGGCATTGATAGGGCGTACATTACGGCGGATGAAATTGATTTCTCCAAGGAGCAAATCATCGCCAAAGAAGCACAGGTCGGTATTAATTTGGGACTATCGGGGGCCGTCCCGAATCTGAGGGCGAAAAATTTTACCTACGATCGCCTCAAAAAATGGGGTGTCGGGAAAAATATCCGTGTTCGCATCGGAAAGGTTCCCATCATGGGATTGCCGTATTTAGCGGTGGGAGATTGGGTTCGTTTCATAGATGTGCATTGGGACAACGGTTACAAAAAGGAACTCGGTTGCTATCTGCGGAGTGAAATTTGCTACAATATTTACAAAGATTTGCATTTCGGAATGCTGTGTGATGTCTACGGGAAACGCGGTATGTTACTCGGTCCCGTTATGAGGATTGACGGGAATGGGGAAACGTTCAATTCCCGCTTGGATTTGCAAACGGGGTATATATCCGACCATGGGAATCGGGGTAGCGATATCGGAGGAAAACCCATCGGGAAACATCGTTGGTTTGTGGATTTGGAACAAAGTCACCATTGGGAGCGAATCGATTTATTGTCCGATTTTTTATGGACAAGCGACGGAGGTATGGGAAGAGATTTCGACCGCTTAGGGGAAGAATGGGAGGTGCGTGATTCCTTTGGGGAACTCGACTATCGCGGAGAAAAGGATTTGTGGACCGTATTTACCCGTGTTAAGGCGAATAACTACCAGGATTTTGCCCAGGAAATCCCCTCTCTTCGCCTCGAACGATTCCCGCAGGAAATTTTCGAATCGGGGTTCTATTATTTCGGCTACATCGATTTTACGCGACAGAAATTCCGGAGGGAAGATTTTTTTGATTCCGGGGAATTGGGAACGGTGGAACGCAACCGTTTTGATACGTACTGGGGTATACATCGTCCCACGGAAATGGGTCGAGGGAATCAATTTACGCCCCTCGTTGGGGGAAGATGGACCCATTACGGTGAAGAATGTGACCGATTTTTAGGGGAATTTGGCTTCGATTGGGAGGCGAATTTCTACGCAATTTATCCCCAACAAATTTCCTGGCTAGGGGCAAAGGAATGGAAACATAACCTACGGCCGGTGATTCAATATCGCCACATTGTGGGGAACGGAAAGGGAACACGATATCCCGTCGACAGAAAGGGGAAAAACGATTTTTTGTCCTGCATCGATCTCGGGGAAATGCGTCACGTGGACCATATTACGGAACAGGATACTCTGCGGATTGGTTTGGAGAATGATTTTTTTGCCAAGGATAGGAAGGATAGGATTCGGTCCATTGCCTCCCTCGATTTCTACCAGGATTTTCGCTTCCGACGTTCCTGCGATTCCGTTGCTGGGAATCGGGAAAAATCCCTTTCTGATTTTTATATCTTTTCCGAATTTAATCCCCGTCGTTGGTTAAATTTACGGCTCTATACCCGTCTGCATTGGCAACATTTTTCGCTTAAGGAAATCAATGTGGAAAATAATTTCATCGATGGTGATTATTGGCAACTGGGACTACGTGGTCGATTTTTAAAGCATCGGCGGGAACAGTTGGCCGTGAATTTTACTTTGCAGCTCAATGAATTGTCGCGCTTTGCCTTTGAAACGCAGTTCGATATTAGGAACAATCGATTTTTGGCGGTAGAGTTAGGGTACACAACCCATTGGAGTGGGGTTTGGGACGTAAAATTATTTTGCAAAATTAAGCGCCATTCGAAGCGGCAGAGATGTTTTCAACCGGGATTTTCGATCAATTTGATGCGTTGGTAATGGAATTTACTCCCCAGATATGGTTTTTAGCGGGATGTACGGCAGTCGGGAAAACGGAACTGTCCCTGGCCTTAGCCCATCAGATCAATGGAGAGATTTTGTCCTGTGATTCTCTACAAGTTTACCGTGGGGCGGACATTGGTTCAGCGAAAATAAAACCGGAACAAATGCAGGGTATACCCCACCATGGAATCGATTTGTCCCCTCCCGATGAGAAATTTGATGTGGGACAGTACGTGCGATATGCGCGATCGGTCGTTGATCGGATACAAAAAAAGGGCAAAAATGTGCTCGTTGTTGGTGGAACGGGTTTCTATTTAAAATCTTTTTTCACGGGTGTTACGGATTCGATCGTGGTTCCGGAAGCGATTCGCAGGGAGGTACGGTCGCTGTACGCGGAGGAGGGACTGCTTGGCCTCCAGCGTGCCGTTGGGAGCTATGGCCCACACCATTTGAATGATTCGGATTGGCATAATCCCCGACGCCTGTCCAGTATTTTAGGAAAACAGAAAATAACCGGTTTGTCCCAGGTCGAATTACGGCAGAACTTTGAGCAAACAACCTGTCCTTTCCTCGGTTTTACGCGGAGAGTGATTCTTTTGGAGCGCGATTCGGATTCGTTGCGGCGGAGAATTGAACAGCGGGTGGAGAAGATGCTTCTGGAGGGATTGATCGAGGAGGTCAGGAACCTGGGGAAGATGTGTTTACCTCTATCCAATGGAATCGGCTACAGGGAAGTGCAGATGTATTTGGACGGTAAAATGGGGAATCCTTCGGAGGAAAGGGTTAGGGAAATTTTAAAGGAATCCATTATTTCTGCGACCCACCGATTGGTCAAGAAACAAAGAACGTGGTTTCGTCGTCAGATTCCGGTAGATTTTCGCATTAATTTGGATGAATATTCCTCCAACAAAAATTTTGACTTCATGGTTTCATTTTGTAGGAACGGAGGCATATGGGTTTAAAATTAGCGGAATTATGGGTCGGGAGTATTCTAATTTTTTGTGGAAGTTCGTTGGTATTGCGTACGGAAGCTTGTGAATATTTTTTACGGAAATTTCTCCGTTCCCAATTGGCCGGCACACTGATTTTTTCCCTATCCGGGGCGTGGTTTTTGGGCCACGTGCTGACCCTGGGGGAATCCGATTTCGGACAATACCGCCTTTTCTTTTTCATTTTTTTCCTAACCATTATATTGATTGCTTTGTCGAAGATTCGTGATTTTTTATCGGTTCGCGGAGCGGCTATTCTTCTACTTCTGACCAGCAACGAACTCCTGAAATTGGCCTACATGGAGCCTTGCAAATCCCGATTAATTTTAGTGATTTTCATTTATGCCATGATTATTTCGGGGATGGTTTTTGGGGGATGGCCCTACAAGGGCCGCGATGTTGTTGACTTTTTGTTTTCACATCCGCCCCGCTCCCAACTGTTGGGTTTTTGGACGACGGTTTACGGAATTTTACTATTAACAACTTTACTCTGGTAATGAAAAATGAATGAGAACTTGGAAGCAAGTTGGCTGGACATAAAGGCAAAATTGACCACAATTTTTTACACACTTTCCCAATCAATCGATGGATTTAGCGATGATTTCGACCCGGAGGTCCGCGTAGCGGATTCCCGTTTCGGTGATTTTCAAGTAAATGGAGTCCTACGTTTCGCCAAGGGGAAGGGGGAAAATCCCCGCGAACTGGCACAGAAATTGCTGATCAGGGCAAAGGAATGCGAAGAACTTTCTTCCATGGAATTGGAATTATCCGGTCCAGGATTCATTAATATTCGTCTATCGGCCTTATTTTTGGGGCGATGGATTGGTAATTTTTGTGGTCGCTGTGACATTTCCCAGTGGCTATCGGGGAAGACCATTGTCATTGATTATTCTTCGCCCAATACGGCAAAGCAGATGCACGTTGGCCATCTCCGTTCCATGATCATAGGCGAATCCATCCAACGTTTACTGCGGTTTTGCGGGGCAAAGGTGATTCGTGACAATCACATTGGCGATTGGGGGACGCAATTTGGTATTTTGATCATGGCGATTAAGCGGGCGAAGGTTAATGTTTCCGCGATGGATGAGGCAACGGCCCTCGATGAATTCGAACGGCTTTATCGGGAAGGCAGCGATTTGGCAAAGGAGGACATTTCTGCTTTAGACGAGGCGCGGAAGGAACTGCTTTTGCTTCAGCGTGGGGACAGCGAAAATCTCAAAATTTGGGAGGCGATCAATGGTGTATCCTACCGGGCGTTCGAGGAAATTTACCGGCAAATGGATGTGACTTTCGACTATGTTTTAGGGGAATCATTTTACCGGGACAAGGTGGACCATGTCTGCGATGAGTTGGAGTCATTGGGAATTGCGGAGGAAGATAATGGCGCATTGGTTGTTTTCCATCGGGAACACGAACGTTTCCGCACCCAACCTTTTCTAATTCGTAAATCCGATGGTGCTTCGAACTACGCGACAACGGATCTGGCTACGGTACTCTATCGGGAAAAAGAATTCCATGCGGACGAAATAATTTACGTGACCGATGGGCGGCAACAGGATCATTTTCAGCAATTGTTTTTGACCGTGGAACGATGGTTTCCGCTGAAGGATATTTCCATACCCATTTTGAAGCATGTTTGGTTTGGCACCGTTCTCGGAGAAGATGGACATGCGATTAAGACCCGTTCCGGCGAATCGATTAAACTCAAACAGTTAATGGAGGAGGGAATAGGCCGTGCATTGGCAATTGTGGAGGAAAAAAATCCTTCCTTTCCCGAGGAGGAACGGAGAAAAATTGCCCGTATCGTTGCCATCGGGGCGATTAAGTATGCGGATTTATCGCAGAATCGAACCAATGATTACGTTTTTTCCTGGGAAAAGATGCTTGCCTTCGATGGCAATACGGCGCCCTATTTATTATATGCCGTTACCCGTATTCATGCGTTGTTTCGCAAACTTGCCCTAACTCCAAATAGTGGGGAGCATGGGTTATCGGCGGTAGTATTTTCGACGGCGGAAGAACTTGCTTTAGCCCGGCAATTAATCAATTTCCCTCCTACGATTAAGCAGGTATTGGAGGATTTGAGGCCGCACTATCTGTGCACCTATTTATTCGAACTCGCCAGTGAATTTTCCTCGTTTTACAACGGGAATCGCATCCTTGGTGAGGACGAAGATATCCTCGAAAAACGCCTTTTGCTTTGCCGTTTTACGCTCTATGTTCTCGAGATCGGACTGCATCTTCTCGGCATTGAAACATTGGAGAGAATGTGATGTTGTTTTCGGAGAGCATGGAACGGTTTTTCATTTTCCTGGAATTGGAAAAGGCCGTGGCTAAAAATACCGTTATTGCCTACGAAAGTGATGTGCGATTATTTTTTCAATTTTGTGGGGATTGTGATATTCGGAATATCAATCGCGAACACATTGCCGCTTGGGTGGAGTTCCTATTGATGCAGAGCTATGAGCGTGCGAGTATTAGGCGAAAGCTGGTGGCGCTCAATGTTTTTTTTTCATTTTTAGTGAGGGAAAAAATACTTCCAACGAACGTGATATCCGACATTTTTTTGCCGAAAATGGGACGAAAAATACCGGATATTCTATCCCTGGGCGAAATTGAAAAAATTTTAACCATTCCCGACCGAACTACACCCAAAGGTTTACGGGATTACGCCATGTTGACGTTAATGTACGCCGCTGGCCTACGGATTTCGGAACTATGTTCCCTGGAATTACAGGCATTGGATTTGGAGAATAATTTTTTAAAGATCATGGGTAAGGGGGGAAAGGAACGGACCGTTCCCATTGGGAATCGTGCTCGGGATGCACTTCGGAGTTATCTATCGTTGGCTCGCCCTCATTTTATCAGGAGAAATACGGGTAGTGCGATTTTTCTTACCAATCGAGGGAGATCCATTTCCACTAAAACTTTTTGGAGGAATTTGAAGATTTACTCCCAATTAGCGGGGATGGAAAAAAATACGAAACCCCACATGCTACGCCATTCCTTTGCCACGCATTTACTGGAAAATGGAGCCGATTTACGGGTCATACAGGAAATGCTCGGCCACGAAAATATTTCGACGACGGAGATTTATACCCACCTGGATCAAAAACGTGTGCTCCATCAATATGAGCAATTCCACCCCCGTGTTCAAATGGAACCCACGGAAGGGGATGATGAATTGAATCGATGAATCGGTGAACTCAAGAATGAATCGGTAAATTCAAGAATCGCAGGCGATCTGAATATTCTGGCAACCTGCAGATTTTAGGACGTCGATGACTCGAATGATCCATCCAAAGGAAACGGATTGGTCGATGCAGACAAGTAGGGTTATGGTTTCGGGAAATTTTTTATGGGAGAGGAAAAGGGAAACTTCTTCGCCGAGTTCTTCCAATTTCAAAATACGGTTATCGAACATCAGTAGACCATTCATTCCGATATTCAATATACCGGCCGTATTCCGTAGGTCGATATTCTGAACTTTTGGGATTCGGATTTCCATACCCGGGGAAAAAACAAAGCGGGAACCTAGTAGAGACAGCCCAAAAATAAACAAAAGAACGGCAATAATGGAATTGGTATCCAATTTGGTATTCGGTTTTTCCAAGGTACGGTAATTTTGGAATTCACAGAGTGTCATGGTGAGTTATTTCTTAGAAAATACGATTTGCAGGATTTCGTTATAGGTCCATTCCAGTTGGTATACCATTTCCTTAACCTTTCCGTAGAGAAAATTATAGGCCAAATTGGAAAAGACATTGATCGCTAAACTGACAACAATGAGCAACATGGCAGCCGTAATTTCTTGGGAAAAAATATTGGAACTCGTATAGTTTACGCCCTCATTCTGTAGGCTGCGGAACGCATTGAAAAAAGCTAAAATAACACCGATCAATCCTAGAATCGGGGAGATTTTTGCGATGGTACGGAGGGGGGCGATACGCTGTTCGCAGCGGGGAATTTCCAATAAGGCCGTCGATTTGACGTGGGCCTTTAGTTCCGCTGGAGGGAGATTAATATCCAGAAGCGCCGTCCGAACGACGTTAGCTGCCGGAAAGCCTTCCCGTTCACAGAGATCGATGGCCTCCGTAATTTTATTATCGTTCGTTAGATTCCGAATACCGTCCAAGAAGATGGTGGCATCGATGTTGAAGCGTTTGAAAAACAGTAAACGTTCGACGGTCAGGATCGAACCAATGAGGGCAATCGTCCACATTAAACCCATTAATCCGTGGCCAATGGATAAAAACTTCCAGGAAAAAATCGACATGCTATTTCCCTAAAAAATCAAAAATTTATCGAAATACAAGCCAAAGCCATTTGCTCCTTTCCTATGAAAATTTCTCCCCAAGGTCCTGAAGTGTAATTTCATTTTGGTCTTTGGGTAAAAGGGCAACGATACTTTCACAGGTATTCCGCAATTCGCGAATATTTCCGGGCCAGGTGTATTGCGTCAATTTTGCAATTACCTGGGGTGTCACGGAAAGACTTTTTCCCCTTCCATTTTCGTGGCAAAAGTGGTCGATGTAGTGCTGGAAAAGTAGGGGAATATCTTCCCCGCGATCCCGGAGGGGTGGGACTTTAAGTTCGATGACGTTGAGTCGATAGTAGAGGTCTTCGCGGAAAGTACCTTGGGAAACCATTTGGCGTAAATTTTTGTTGGTCGCAGAAATGACGCGAACGTCGACCGAAATCGGTTTGGAACTCCCAACGCGTTCCAACACTTTAGTTTCCAGAAAACGGAGGAGTTTGACCTGTGTATGTCCATCAATTTCTCCGATTTCGTCCAAGAAGAGTGTACCTCCGTGGGCAATTTCGAAGCGACCAATATGCCGTGCCGTCGCACCGGTAAAAGCACCGGCCTCGTGCCCGAATAGTTCGCTTTCCAGGAGCGTACTGGATAGGGACGCGCAGTGAACGGCTAC
>JAISMD010000085.1 GCA_031276935.1 Puniceicoccales bacterium | reverse complement strand
TGCTCCTCACCATCCTTGTCATTCCAAGATTCGAAAACGTTATTGCGGATCAAATTGGCCCCGATGCGATGCCGGGATTAACGAAAATCATCCTCCAAGTTAGTCAGTTCATAGCCGCTCACTGGATCGCCGTACTATCGTTGGCAACCACAGTCTTTTTCATGGCCGTTACCGCTAATAAAATCGCCATTATCAAACGGATAATCTATTCTTTCCTTTTGAGAACCCCATTGATAGGAGATTGTATTAAAAAGTGGTGTGTGGTTTTATTTGCCCGTACATTTGGCTATCTTCTCGTTTGTGGCTGTTCCCTGATGGAATCCCTAAAAATGGCTCAAAAAAGTGTCGATAATTATCAAATGAAGGATAATTTGACGCTCACCATCAATGATGTGCAACAGGGGATGTCCCTCTCCGAATCATTGCACCGGCACAACATATTCCCAGCCATGGCAGAAGGACTCATTAAAATCGGAGAAGAATCGGGGAAATTGGGTGAAATGTTGAACAAGGTCTCCTCCTCCTACGAGGAACAATTAAACGAACTCATCACACGAATAACTTCACTCATCGAACCGTTCCTAATCGTATTTCTCGCAGTTTTTGTGGGATCCGTCGTCATCGGACTTTTCCTACCATTGGTTTCATTGATCCAAAATATCACCGGTTAAAACACGGTTCCGATTTCCCCTTCACCGAAAATCTAATCCGGGGAATATTTTCCCTTGCCTTCGATCGATCGCTCCAATGGACCCTTATATAACGATTTTTCAAAATAATTTTCGGTCCATGGAACGGTAATGGATGGCTTCCAGCAGATGATTTTCCCCGATGGTTTCACTTTGCTCCAAATCAGCGATCGTTCGGGCAACTTTTAAAATACGGTCATGGGCCCGGCCTGATAGGGATAACCTATCGATGGCCGAAGTTAATAGGCGTTCACCCTGGGCATTCAGTTTACAAAATTGCCGCAGATCCCTCTGTTTCATCTTCGCGTTGGTGATGCAACCTGGTCGATTACGCGCCCTTTGAATTTCCCGGGCAAGGGTAACCCGCTGACGGATCGCCTCGGAAGATTCCCCTATTTTTTCCTGCCGCAGTTCTCCGGTATCGATGGGACGTACGTCGATGTGAATATCGATGCGATCCATCAGGGGACCACTGATGCGGGAACGGTAACGCTGAATCTGCCCCGGTGAACACAGACATTCTTTCCTCGAATCTCCCAGAAATCCACAGGGACAAGGATTCATAGCCCCAATGAGCATGAAGGAACAGGGAAACTGTACCTTCGCAGCGTAGCGGGATATGTCAACGAAACCGTCTTCCAGGGGCTGGCGTAGTATCTCCAACGTGGAACGGCGGAATTCGGCCAATTCATCGAGGAATAATACGCCGTTATGGGCCAGGGAAACTTCTCCGGGTACGGGATAATTCCCTCCTCCCAGCAAACCGATGTCGCTAATCGTGTGGTGCGGGGCACGGAAAGGTCGTTTAAAAGCAACGGAAGGATATGTCTTTTGGCAGGAAGAATGGATGGACAAAATTTCTAAAAATTCTTCCAAAGTAGGTTTTGGCATAATGGTTGGGATACGTTTAGCGATCATGGACTTCCCCGTCCCCGGACTCCCCACCATCAATAGATTGTGCCCACCGGCGACGGCAACTTCTACGGCTCGGCGTAGGGCTAACTGTCCCTTCACTTCGGAAAAATCGACATCGAATGCTTCCTCCTCCCCTACCCTTTCCCGGCGTAATTTGGGGAGTTCATTCTCCCGGGATAAAAATCCAACGACCTCTCGAAATGTACCGGCGGCAAAAATATCGATGTCGCTGACATAGGTCGCCATTTCGGCGGATGCCTTTGGTAAGATTAATTTTTTTTTATATTTTCTCGCCTGCATGGCCAGGGCAACGGCACCGCTAATCGGCATCAAATCTCCGGATAAACTCAATTCACCGGCGATAACAAATTCCTCCAAACGAACCAATGAAGCCTGTCCCGTACTCTTGATAATCCCCAGGGCAATGGGTAGGTCGTAGATGGGACCCTCCTTTCTCAAATTTCCCGGAGATAAATTGACAATGGTCCGTGTCTTCGCCATGGAAAATCCATTGTTCATAAGGGCGGAACTGACCCGGTCCTGGGACTCCCTTACGGCGGCATCGGGTAATCCGACGGTGATAAATTTAGGTTCTCCCGGCAATCCCGTATTGACCTCAACCCATACGGGTAAACCCTCGATACCCAATACCGCCCCCGAATGTATCCGCGATAACATAAACTCTACCCCATTAATGTATAAAAAAAAAGTCAAGAAAATAAAAATAAAAATTTTTAATGAATTAACTTTACAAAACAGGAGAAATTCTTGCATAGTTTACAGGGCGATATTCGGGGATGAAATTTGGAATAAAATTGAAAAATATACTAGGTAAAGCTTTCGGCTTTCTATCCCACGATATCGGTATCGATCTGGGAACAGCCAATACACTTGTTTTTGCCAAGGATTGCGGTGTCATCATGAACGAACCCAGTGTGGTTGCCATCTATACGAATTCGCGAAAGGTACGCGCCGTCGGCTTGGAAGCTAAGAAAATGCTCGGCCGAAC
>JAISMD010000031.1 GCA_031276935.1 Puniceicoccales bacterium | reverse complement strand
GTGTGGGGAAACTTACCCTTAACCAAGTGGTTCGTCGCAAGCTATTTTCTGAACTCTATGGCCGTTTGATGCGACGTCCGTCTTCCCGGAAGAAGATTCGTCCTTTCGTCGATTGCTATAAAATCGATACCAAAATATGCGAAAAAAAACTCGAAGATTTCCTGAGTTTCGACGACTTTTTTTCCCGGAAATTGCAGAAAACGGCCCGTCCGATCGCCGTCCATAGCCAAAAAATTATATTTCCGTGCGATGGTCGTCATTTATTGGTGAGGGATTTTAAGAAGTTACCCCCGTTTTTTATTAAGGGGCAGCAGTTTAATCTCAAAAAATTACTCCAAAACGATGAGCTCTATGAACGCTTTAAAAACGGTGTCGCCGTTATTTCTCGCCTGAATCCGACCGATTATCATCGCTTCCATTTCCCTTGTAACGCCGTTATTCGAAGGATTTACAAAGTTGGTGGTGATTATCTGTCCGTCAATCCCATTGCCCTACGCAATCGTATCGCCATTTTATTCGAAAAGAAACGCATCGTTTCCGTGCTACAGTCGGAGGATGTCGAGCAGTTTTTGAGGGTGGAAATTGGAGCTACTTTCGTGGGGAGTATTACCCAGACCGCGGAAGTCGGACGCCTCTACTTTAAGGGTGAGGAGAAGGGATATTTTAGTTTTGGAGGTTCGACCGTAATGACCATTTTCAAGGAAAACAAGGTAGATTTTGCAGAGGATTTATGCGAACAGTCTGCCGAAGGGATGGAAATATTTGCCCTAATGGGGGATGAAATGGGGGAGAAAAAATGAAACGATTATATATAGTGAGGAATGCCCATGCTGCGATCGGGGCACTGGATAGGGAACGCGCTTTGGATGAACAGGGCGTGAAAGAATTGGAGTCCGTTGGCGCACAGATGGTGGCAGCGGGAATGCGACCCAATGTTATCCTGACCAGTGGTGCGCGTCGTTCCATGGAGACCGCAAAGCATATTCGGGAAATATTTGGCCTACTCGTCAATGTCATCGATATCCGCGAAGAACTGTATAATGCGGATCTACAAAAGATCCTCGATATCCTACAGTCCCTGCCGGATGAAAAAAATTCGGTGATGTTGATTGCCCATAATCAGGGGGTCATGGACCTACTGGGTTCGATTACGAATTCCGAATATAAGGAGATTCCCAATGGCAGTCTTGTGGTGGTGGAGCTACGCCTTCGCCATTGGAAGGATATTAATTTAAATACGGGGCGGGAATTACTTTTCCTTAAACCGCAACTTGAAAATACGGCATCCTAGGGTGTCCATAAATTTAGGCGGAGAATTTTGTCTATGAAAAAGGCAGTTATTGTTTTATTTACCGATTTTGAGGAAATCGAGGCCATTAGCACCATCGACGTTTTACGGCGTGGCGGAGTAAAGGTTACCGTGGCATCGCTGACCGACGAGCTAGCCGTTACTGGGGCGCATGGAATTACCTGTTTCGCCGACGTTATTGCTATTCCGGAAGGCGATTTTGATGCATTGATCATTCCCGGAGGCCCCGGTGTTTTGCGGCTTCGCGGCGATAAAGCGTTGGCGAAAATTATCCAAAACGCCTACGACGAGGGCAAATTAATTGGAGCTATTTGTGCGGCACCGATTTTGCTCCACGATTTAGGAATACTGGAAAAACATCACCATACATGCCATTTTTCGATGGCAGCGGAATTGAAGGAAGCGCGTACCTATGAATCGGTGGTGAGTGACGGTAATGTGATTACGGGTTGCGGTCCCGGTGCGGGAATAAAATTTGGGCTTGCTATTTTAGAATTTTTGAACAATGTAGCCCTTGTCCGTGAAGTTGCCCATGGAATGATGAGTGATTTCTAGGACAAATGTTGTGTGTTGTTTTATAGTAGGAGAGTTGTGCCTTAATAGCGTATATTCCGTATATTCTAGTTGTCCGAGTTCTGTGGCACCGCTCTCCTATTTTTTCCTTTTGCAAAATATTTCCGTGAAACGATCGTTGATTATAAATCGTTTATGGGTAGCGGAAAATAAATACCTTTTTGTATGAGTTCATTGAGGTATTGTTCGGCGACGGGAAGGTCATCGGAATAGGTAAGTCCGAGCCAGCGATCTTCCGTCGGGAGCATTTTCATTGTTTGATTCCCATTGAGTACGTCGGGGGCCGTAATGGTTGTCGGTAAATAGAATTCACCGGTGAGAGAATTTCGATCGGATTGGAGAAATTTTTCGAATTTTTTCTCTAAAAATGAAAACAGGGAAGCGTTGAGACCGAAAAGATTCATCGAAACCGGTTGGCGTTCTCCAAGGAAAAATGGTTTAGCGTTTGATGTAGAAAAATTTTCCTTAGGTTGCGTTGTGCCGATTATGCCGTCGGAGAATCGACGAATGTGAATCATTTCGCGGATTGCCGTGACGAAACCGTTAGCATCTGTTTCGATGAGTCCGCGGGAAACGGGACCGTTGGGCGAAAGTGTGGTTTCAAGCGGATAACCCACGCAGCAAAATTCGTTCTCCTTCACTGCACGAAGGAATTGAATTGCCGCCTTCAAAGCGTTTGGGCCGTAGAAGTCATCGCCATTGATTACGATAAATTTACCGGGGATGTGTGTTTTTGCACAGAGTAAAGCGTGGCCAGTTCCCCAAGGTTTTGTGCGATTTTTCGGTAATTGTGGTTCCGCAAGATCCTGGAAAATAAGCTGAAATTGTATGCCAGGAAACTTTTGGGAAATATTTTTTTCAAAGAAATCAGCGAGCTCGGTACGGGTCACAATGAGAACCTGCTTCAGTCCATTTTTTATGGCATCTTGAATGGAAAAAGCGAGGAGAGGGAGATTCAAAGAAGAAAGTCTCGAAATCTGTTTATCGCCTCCAAAACGAGAACCTAAACCAGCCGCTAAAATTACTAGCGCAATTGTATCATCCATTGCGATAAACATTAGGGAAATTTTTCCATACCATGTCCATGTAAATTTATTTTTGTGCGCAATCTAGGGATTGTGTTTACGGGAAATTAAATTTTTTTTGCAAAAATAATTTACATCGCAAAAAAAAATACTATTATGGGTAGCACTATGAGTATTAGTGGAAAATTTTCGGATCTTAAAGAAGGACTAAGTTGCATTTGGCAGCGGAATACCGTTTTCCATGACGGAGAATTTAATGCTGGGAAAACCTATAGTTCCAACTCCATAAAGGCTTTTTTTCAGAAAATAAAATCAACGGCTAAATTCGTGTGGCATAATTTCTTTTCCAAGAAAATGAGTGCCAAAAGTAATGTTGATGCCGTTTCGTTTCCTTCAAGGGAAGTGGCCGGAATGGAACAGTCGGCTTTTAAAAAACCAGAGGCTGATGATCCTCGTGGTACCTGGATGTCGGCTTATAATGATGAGAATAATCGCTTGACGCAACGGGCAGAATGGGAAATTAAACAATTTTTTAATGCTCCTTCACCGACGGAACTCGAAATTCCGGAGATGAGTTTCGACGAGGCTAAGATGTTTTTGGGGTTTGACGAAGGAGAAACACGGGCAAGCGTACAAATCCACGGCGACCTATTATCAAACGCTCTCAGTAGGTTTTGTAATCAATATTCCAACGAACAGATTTATGCTGGGAAATCTGCAGCACTACCAGAAGAAATGAAACAAAAAAAGGATTACATGGAACAAAAAATTCGTCAAGCAATTCACATTGTCGGTCAGAACCCCGATGCCCCAAAACCTATACCTGCACCGCGTCCATCCTTCGATTAAAAGGCTTCCCCTGAAAATTTATTTCCCTGCTAAACGCTCGAGGAGGTCATATTTTTCCTTTATGCGTTGTTCTTCCTGGGCGAGAAGTTGTTGGGCGCGTTCCGGGTGACTGCGTTGCAGGACATTGAATCGCGTTTCTCCATCGATGTATGAGGTTAGGGGAATCGTTGGCCGCTTTGAATCTAGACTCAGAGCGACTTCTCCCCCTAAATTTTTCCGTGGATCGTAGCGGTATAGGGGCCAATGTCCACTGGCGACGGCCTTTTTTTGTTGTTCCAGTCCATGGCGTAAATCGAAGCCATGTGCGATGCAGTGACTGTAGGCGATGAGGAGGGAAGGTCCATCGTAGGCATTGGCTTCCAACATTGCTTTGAGGGTTTGGTTTTCGTTGGCGCCGATGGCAATCTGGCCCACGTAGATGGTCCCGTAATTCATGGCGAGGAGGCCGATATCTTTTTTCGGCATAGATTTCCCTGCGGTAGCGAATTTAGCAACGGCACCCGCCGGTGTCGATTTCGATTGTTGCCCACCCGTATTGGAGTAGACTTCCGTGTCGAGAATGAGCACATTGATGTTATGCCCACTGGCTAGGACGTGGTCCAATCCACCGTAGCCGATGTCGTAGGCCCAACCATCACCTCCAATGATCCAGGTCGTTTTGGAAATTAGATTTTCACAGAGATCTTGGAGTAGGAGAAGTTCGGTATTGAGATTCCCTTGTTGCCTTAATTTTTCCTGGAGGGTACGGACCAGTTGTCGTTGTTCCGGAATCTCGGTCGTGTTTTGAATTTTTTCGATGAGATCGTCGCCGAAAAAAGTGGCGTTGCGGTGGAGGAGTTCCAAAGCGATGAAGCGTTTCTTTTTCGTTGCCAATTGAATACCAAAGCCAAATTCAGCGTTGTCTTCGAAGAGGGAATTAGCCCAGGCGGGACCATAACCTTCGCCGTTAATGGCGTAGGGCGTCGTGGGGAGATTCCCCCCATAAATCGAGGAGCAGCCGGTGGCGTTGGCGATGAGGAGATGATCACCAAAGAGTTGGGTCAGGAGTTTGATGTAGGGCGTTTCGCCGCAACCACTACATGCACCGGAATATTCAAATAGGGGTTGTCGAAATTGGGATGATTTGATATCGGTGACCTTCACACTGGGTTGTGGCAAGGATTGGAAGAAAAGGAAATTTTTCCGTTCTTGTTCGAAAACGGTGTCCTTGGGGACCATATTAAGTGCTTTTTTCTCGGGATTAAGTTTATTTTTCACGGGACAGGCTTCCACGCAAAGGGTACAGCCGGTACAATCTTCCGGTGAAACTTGTATGGTAAATTTCAGACCTTGCTGATCCTTGGAACGGAAATCCATCGACTGAAAACCTTCAGGGGCGTTTTGCAATGCGGTTTCCGGATAGTATTTCGTCCGAATGGCGGCGTGGGGACAAAGGGCAGAACACCGATTGCACTGAATACAAATGCTGGAATCCCATTGGGGAATTTCCTGGGCGATATTACGCTTTTCCCATTGAGCGGTTGCCGTTGGCCAAAGACCGTCGACGGGCATGGCGCTCACCGGTAAATCATTGCCCTCATTGGCTAACATTTTTCCGATGCTTTTGCGGACGAATTCCGGTGCATTTTCAGCGACGATCGGTTGGCGGTAAATTTCGCTATTGGGATGGAGTTTGGAGAGATCGAGTCCGAAGAGGTTTTCCAGAGTCATATCGACGGCTGCGAAATTTTTTTGAATAATTTCTTCCCCCTTTTTTGCGTAGGTTTTTCGAATGGATTGCTTAATTTTTTCTATGGCTTCCTCCCGGGGTAAAACACCGGAAATCGCAAAAAAACAGGTCTGCATAATCGTATTAATACGACCTCCCATGGCCGCCTTTCGCGCCACACCGTAGGCGTCGATCACGTATACTTTGCAGTGTTTATTGCAAATGTCTTCCTGCACTTCACGGACGAGATGATCCCAAACACGATCCCTATCGTGGGGGGAATTGATGAGTAAAATAGCGTTTTCACGGGCATTTTTGAGTATGTCAAATCGATTGAGAAAGGAAAATTGGTGGCAGGCGATGAAATCGGCCGTTTCAATTAGGTAGGGAGCTTCAATGGGTTGGGAACCGAAGCGGAGGTGGGAAATCGTCATCGCACCGGATTTTTTGGAATCGTAGACGAAGTAGGCTTGGGCATATTGATCCGTTTCATCGCTAATGATTTTGATCGTATTTTTATTGGCACCTACGGTTCCGTCGGCACCTAAACCAAAGAACATTGCTTCGAAAATATCCCCATTCTTTTTCTGTGGAGCGGTGAACCGAGGCAGCGATTTCCGGGTAACATCATCTTCGATGCCGACCGTGAAGTGATTTTTAGGGTGTTCTTTTTTGAGTTCATCGAAAATCGATTGGGCCATGTCCGGAGAAAATTCTTTGGAACCTAAACCGTAGCGCCCACCGATAACCGATATATTTTTCCCCGCCTGTTGGATTGCTGCGGCGATGTCGAGGAAGAGAGGTTCGCCTAGAGCTCCCGGTTCTTTGGTGCGATCCAGGACCGCAATGGAACGAACCGTTGTCGGTAACGCCGATAGAAAATGTTCCGCAGAGAATGGTCGAAAGACTCGTACCTTCAGGACACCAACCTTTTCGCCATGGCGATTATATTCCTCCGCCGCAATCCGTAGGGTTTCCGTTGCCGAACCCATGGCAATGACGACGTACTCCGCATCTTTCGGGCCATAATAGTCGAAAAGATGATATTGTCGTCCCGTTAGGGCCATGAATTTTGCGAAATATTTTTCAAGAAATGCCGGGACATTGTCGTAGAATCCATTAACGGCTTCCCGGGATTGGAAAAAGACATCGGGATTTTGTGCCGTACCGCGGATGGAAGGGTGGTCGGAAGTTAACGCCCGTTGCCGCATCATTGAAAGGGATTTCCCGTCGACCAATTGGATGAGTTCATCGTCGGTGAGCAGTTGGCAATTATTGATTTCGTGGGAGGTGCGGAAACCATCGAAAAAATGTAGAAAAGGAACCCGTGTTTCCAGGGTCACTCCATGGGCGATTGCCGCCATATCGTGGGCTTCCTGTACCGAGGAGGAACAGAGAAAAGCAAATCCCGTCGAACGGCAAGCCATCACATCGGAATGGTCACCGAAGATCGATAGGGCATGGGTCGCTACGGAACGGGCGGTGACATGCATGCAAAATGGAGTCAATTCACCGGCAATTTTAAACATGTTGGGAATCATGAGTAATAAACCTTGGGATGCGGTAAATGTGGTGGCCAACGTTCCCGCTTGTAATGCACCATGGATCGCTCCGGCTACGCCACCTTCCGATTGTAATTGGACGATCTCCGGACAAATTTCCCAAAGATTTTTTCGCCCCTGACTACTCCATTCATCGCAAAATTCCGCCATTGCGGAGGAAGGTGTAATCGGGTAAATGGCAATAATTTCGCTGAAGCGGTAAGCGACATTGGCAGTTGCTTCATTGGCATCCAAAATGGCTAGTGGCGCTACTTTCATCCCGTAATCCAATGACAAAAATAATGGTCGTCAACGCCCTTTTAACGCGATGCGATGGGAATTTTCACAGCGGCGAAGGAGCCTTGCCAAATGTCTCCCGTTTCGCGAAGACGTCGAAATAGGTCCTTATGGTTTCACAGAGGGCGGTATTAATGTGATGCATTTGTTGCTTAATGTATTTTTTTTCAGCCGATTTTTCATTTTGCTCGGAAATTGCCTGTACCTGGGAAAGGAGAAGAGCCATCGTGTCTTGAAACGATGTATTGGGATTATTTTCCTGTGTGGAAGCGTTTTCATCGGAGGGAGCACGATCGGGACATAGTTGCTTTTTGAGTTGCTGAAATAATTTCTCTCTTTCGGAGGAATGTCCACGGGGTTGGGCAAGGATGTAAGGGGCATGTTCTTCAAAGGAGCTCTTCAGTTTTCTATTAAAGGGTTTTCCTTTCTCTTCCTTACCGCGATCTTTAAGTGCATTGGCGAAGATCCATAGGCGTCCACTGCAGGAAATTACGGGCAGAACGTGCTGCAATGTGGTCTGAATAACCGTCTTATAGATATCGGGAATGTCTTTATTGGGGCATTTTTCAGCAATTCTGTTGGATTCGCTGACGATAATGTTGGCCAATTTGTCCAGGATGAAACCATTGGAAACCGTTGGTTGCAAAGCCCTTATGGCATTGCGAACGGCGTTGGTACAGTGATGCATTTTTTCTAGAAAATCCGCTTGGTATATATTTTCATCGGCGAAGTCGGTAAATATTTGTTCATAGGAGTTGGTTTGCAGACGTAATTTCTCCAGGATAAAATCCGCATGTTTGCTGGAAAATTCTACTTTAATTTCCTCGCTGTTGTCTTTGATGGAGGCGATATGGATTGTTTTTTTCAATTCGGCTCGGATGTCATCTTTGAGCATGGTATGGTTTCGCCCTGTCAGGATATGGATTAGTTGGGGCAGGCAGCCCAAATTGAGGGCGACGGGAAAAATTTGTTCCAGGGCAAGCCGTGTGATTTCACAGTAGATTGTTTCGCAGGCTTCTTGTGTACGTTTTTTGGGAGGTAGGTGTTGGAGAAGAAGGTCCGTACTGCCGACGACGAACGTATTGAGGCAATGCATGAGATTGGTAAGATGTGTTTTGGTGACATCCGTGGATTGGGTAGCGAACGATTGCGGATCCCGGGTTTCATCGAAAATTGTTGGAAATTGCTTGCCTAATCTCCAGGAAAAATTCTTCGAAAAATAGAGGGCCCGGGAACAAGACGTTAGGGTCTCATTTGTTTTAATGGGGGGAAAGGAATCCGATTTTGGGATAGGTGCATTGGTGGTCCGTGGTGATTTTTGAGGGATGGGAGCAGAGGGTGGAGTAGTTATATTTTCTGTTCCGATTTCTCTTTCCGTGGGTTTTGGATCGACCTTGGTGGAAGGGATTTCCATTGCTACGGCTTCCGCATGGGCTTCCATTGGGGTTTCATCGCCAACGGCGGGAGCACAACAAAGAACATTATTTGCCCCCATTCCCAACAAAATAACGAACAAAAACCATTTCTTTTTGGCAAGAAAATGTCGCCATTTCTGCAAATCC